>CAHJWU010000316.1 GCA_903643085.1 Rhodospirillales bacterium | reverse complement strand
CATCAATCCGCCTCATGCTCAGAAAGCTTTCAATTCAGTAGAAAACTTTGCAAACAGACTCTCAGAAAAGAAGGCCTGAGCCTACTTACTCGTGCACCGTATCCAGATCCGCAAACCGCGTGAACTCGCCCTCGAAAAACAGATCGATCTTCCCCGTGGGCCCATGCCGCTGCTTCTCCAGCAGCAGCTCCGCCTTGTTATGCACCTGCTCCATGTCGCGCTGCCACTTCTCCAGCGCGTTCTGAAACTTCTCCTCGTTGTCGAACGCCATCTGCTTCGGCGCGCGCTGCTGCAGGTAATACTCGTCCCGATACACGAACATCACCGCGTCCGCGTCCTGCTCGATCGAGCCTGACTCACGCAAATCCGAGAGCTGCGGCCGCTTGTCCTCGCGGCTCTCCACCGCACGGCTGAGCTGGCTCAGCGCCATCACCGGCACGCGCAGCTCCTTGGCCAGCGCCTTCAGCCCCTGCGTGATCATGCTGATCTCCAGCACGCGGCTCTCGCTCTTCACCCCCGCGGACGGCCGCATCAGCTGCAGGTAGTCGATCACGATCAGCCCCAGCCCGCGCGTGCGCTGCAGCCGGCGGCACCGCGTGCGCAAAGCGGACAGCGTGATCGCCGGCGTGTCGTCGATGTACAACGGCAGATGCTGCAGCTTCTTGGAGACCGCCACGAACTTGGCGAAATCCCGCTCGCCTATCTCGCCGCGCCGTATGCGGTCGCTGGACACCCGCGATTCCTCGCTCAGCAGACGGTTGGCCAGCTGCTCGGCGCTCATCTCCAGCGAGAAGATCACCACCGAGTTCTTCGGAACCACGTTCTGCGCGCCGTCGCGCGACGCCTCGGGATCGGCCGCGCGCGCGTTGGCCAGCATGCTTTCCGCCGCCCCGAACGCGATCTTCGTCGCCAGCGCCGTCTTGCCCATGCCGGGCCGGCCGGCAAGTATCAGCAGGTCGCTCGGATGCAGCCCGCCGGTCTTCTTGTCCAGGTCCCGCAGGCCGGTGGAAAGTCCGCTGACATGGCCGGCCTGCTTGAACGCCAGTTCCGCGCTGTGGATCGCGATCGTCAGCGCCGCGCTGAACACCATCATCTTGGTGTCCGCCGTGCCGTGCGTGGCCAGGTCGAACAGCGATTGCTCGGCCAGTTCGATCTGCTTGGGCCCGTCCATGTCGGGCTCCGGCGCGAACGCCTGGTTGACCACCGTCTCGCCGATGTCGATGAGCTGCCGGCGTATCCACGAATTGTAGATCGCCTGCCCGTAGTCGCGCGCATTGATGATGCCCACCATCGCGGTGAGCAACTGCGCCAGGTAGGCGGTGCCGCCCACCTCGTCCAGCACGCCGTTATGCTCGAACTCGGCGCGCATCGTCACCGGATCGGCGATCTGGCTCGCCTCTATCCTGCGCGAGATGGACTGGTAGATGCGCGCGTGCACCGGGTCGGCAAAGTGGTCGGCGGTGAGGAACTCGCTCACCCGGTCATAGGCGCGGTTGTTGGAGAGCAGCGCCCCCAGCAGCGCCTGCTCGGCCGCCAGGTTGGACGGCGGCAGGCGTTGCGAGAGGCCGAGGAGGGGAGGATCGATATTCGTCATCGCGCGATTAGTAGCGCACCCGGCCGCGCTTGGCAGCGTTCAGGGCTGTGGGCTTCTGTGGAACCTGGGGGCGCTTTGGCATGATCGAGACAGTACAGCAGCAGCAGCTCGGCGCAGCTGACGTGGCGAAGGTGCCGCTCGACGCCGGCGCGCGCCTGGAGCTGCAGGCAGCACTGCGCCGGCTGGACCACAGCCGCGGCCTGGTGGTGCGCATGGCCGATCTGGTGGGCGGCGCCGTTAACATGGCCGGCCGTATGGGACTGGCGCGCCTCGGCATGAGCCGCACGCTGCAATCGCGCTTCGGCTTCGTGGCCGAAGCCGCACTCGCGCGCGCCTATGACGTGGCCATACTCGGCCTACCGCGCGATCCGGCCGCGCCGCGCCGCCAGGCCGCCCTCACACGTGCCGCGGTGATCGCCTCCGGCGCGCTCAGCGGCTTCACCGGCCTCGTGGGCTTCCTCCCGGACGCCACCTTCACCACCCTCACCATCATGCGCGAGATCGCCCGCGCCGCCCTGGCCGAAGGCGAGGATCTCTCCGGCGAGGACGCCCGACGCGCCTGCCTGGAGGTGTTCGCCTTCCGCAGCGAGGCGGACCGCGACGAATCCGAACTGGGCTACTTCTCCGCCCGCCTCGTCTTCCAGGGCCGCCCCTTCACCCTGCTGATCTCCGAAGTCGCCGCCCGCTACGGCGTGGTGTTGGGCGAGAAGGCCAGCCTGCAGGCGGTGCCGATCGCCGGCGCCCTCGCCGGCGCCACGCTGAACGCCGCCTTCCTGGACCATTACCGCAACCTGGCCGCCGCCCACTTCACCATCCGCCGGCTGGAGCGCCAGCATGGTCGCACGATCGTGAGGGAGGCGGCCGAGCGCCTGAAAAACCCCGCGCAGGACGCCTCGTTCACAGAAACATGAGCGAGACCTTGCCCGAGGACGACGACCTCACGCCGAAGCCGCAGTCGCAGGCCTCCCAGCCTGGCAGCGAAGCGGAGATGGACCCGCGTCCGCAATCGCAGATGACGAAGTACCGCGGCGCCGGCCGCCTCACCGGCCGCATCGCCCTGATAAGCGGTGGCGATTCCGGCATCGGGCGCGCGGTCGCCATCGGCTTCGCCAAGGAAGGCGCGGACGTCGCCATAACCTGGCTCAACGAATACGACGACGCGGCAGAGACCGTCCGCCTGATAGAGGCGGAAGGCCGGCGTGCGCTGAGCATCCCCGGAGACATCGGCAACCCCGACTTCGCCCCCCACCTCGTCCGCCAGGTGGTGGCCGAGTTCAACCGCATAGACATCCTGGTCAACAACGCCGCCGAACAGCACCTCTGCGAGAACTTCGAGCAGATCGAGGACGCCCAGGTGGAGCGCACCTTCCGCACCAACATCCTGGGCCAGTTCTGGCTGACCAAGGCTGCCCTGCCGCACATGGGTGAAGGCAGCGCCATCATAAACTCCACCTCCGTCACCGCCTACAAAGGTGCGCCCATTCAGGTGGACTACGCCGCCACCAAGGGCGCCATCGTGGCCTTCACCCGCAGCCTCGCCATGCAACTGATCAAGCGCAAAATCCGGGTAAACGCAGTGGCCCCCGGCCCCGTCTGGACCCCGCTGATCCCCGCCAGCTACCCCGCCGAGAAAACCGCCCAGCACGGCGACGCGGTGCCGATGGAGCGCCCCGGCCAGCCCGACGAGATCGCCCCCAGCTACATCTTCCTGGCCTCTGCCGACGCGTCCTACATGACCGGCAGATCGG
>CAHJWU010000315.1 GCA_903643085.1 Rhodospirillales bacterium | reverse complement strand
TCGCCCTTTGCCGCGCGCACTGCCCGGCGCGCTCCCATCAGCTCGCGCACCAGCGCGCCGCGCAGCTCCGGCGAAAGCGCCGGGTTCGCCAGGCGCCACAGCCGCCCGCGCACGACGAAGTAGCGGCCGTCAGGCGTGCGCGGGTGCGTCTCAGCCACCCGGCGATCCAGGACCAACTGGCATCGATTCTGCCCGCACGGTGCAATCCGGTAACCACCTCAACTAGCCGTCAATCCCGCTTTGCCAAGGGAAACTTAAACTGATGCACAGCTACTGGCGCCATGCCGGCGAGGCGCGTTATCCGGGTCCCCTCCAAAGGAGACTGACATGAGCGGCACGACGAAGACGACAGAGGTTTACCTGACCGGCCTGCGCAACCAGCATGCCGTGGAGACTCAGGCGATCGGCACCATCCAGAACCAGCTGCCCCGCATGACCGCCTACCCGGACCTGCACGCGCAGATGCAGGCGGATCACGAGCGCTCCACACAGCAGGCCGCGCGGCTGGACAGCCTGCTCGCCAGGCACGGCAGCAAGGCGTCATTGGTCAAGGAGACCGTCACCGGAACGGTGGCAACGGTGGCAGGCTTCGCGCACAGCTTTGCGTCAGACGAAGTGCTGAAGGACGTGCTCGCGGCCGTCGGCTTCAAGGCCTACGAGATCGGCTCCTACAAGGTGCTGATCACCCTCGCACAGGCCGCCGGCGCCAACGAGGACGTCTCGGTCCTGGAGCAATCGATGAAGGAGGAGCAGGAGATGGGCGACTGGCTCGGCAGCCATCTTCCGAGTTTCGTGCACACCTATCTTGGCCAGCAAGCGGCCTGACGTCTCTCGGCCAGCAAGCTGTCCGACGTCTCTCGGGCAGCAGGCTGTCCGACGCCTCTGGGGCAGCAGGCTGCCCGACGTCCGGGTCGGGCGCATAGCACGCAACGCGAGGCCTTCTTTCTTGAAGGAAAAGCAGAAAACCTTCAGGACGAAAGGCCTTCCCTGATGCCCAGCTTCGACCCAGCGCGCCTCGCCCGCATAACCGCCTGGATGGATGCCTGGATCGCCTCCGGCCGTCTGAGCGGCATGTCCGTCCTGGTCCATCGCCACGGCGAGACCGCCTACCATCACTGCGCCGGCCACGCGGACCGCGAACGCCATCTGGCCATGGCACCGGACAGCGTGGTGCGCCTCTATTCGATGACCAAGCCGCTCACCTCGGTGGCGCTGATGATGCTCTATGAGGAGGGCCGCTTCCAGCTCGACGACCCGGTCGCCGGTATCCTGCCCTGCTTCGCCGACATGCGCGTCTTCGCAGGCGAGGACCGCGATCCGGTTGCCGCCGAACGCCAGATCACCTACCGCGACCTGCTTACCCACACCTCTGGCCTTACCTACGGCTTCATGCAGGCGACCCAGGTGGACGCGATGTACAGGCAGGCCGGCGTGGATTTCCAGACCTCGCCGCTGACGCTCGCCGAAGTGGTGGCAAACGCCGCCACGATGCCGCTGCTCGCCCAGCCGGGCGCACGCTGGAACTACAGCATAGGCACCGACGTCGCCGGCCACCTCGTGGCGCTGCACAGCGGGCAGCCGTTCGACACCTTTCTGACCGAGCGCGTACTGCGGCCGCTCGGCATGACGGACACCGGCTTCCACGTCACCGAAGCCCAGCGCCCCCGCTTCGCCGCCTGTTACGGCCGCGGCGAGGACGGGCGCGCCGTACTCTCCGACGACCCCGCCACCAGCGCCTTCCTCAACCCGCGCCTGCCCTCCGGCGGCGGCGGCCTGGTCGGCACGGCGCCGGATTACCTGCGCTTCTGCCGTTTCCTGCTCGGCCGCGGCGAACTGGAAGGCACCCGCCTGCTCGGCCGCAAGACCCTGGCGCTGATGATGAGCAACCACCTCGACGGCGACATGGCCGCGATGGGCCAGGCACGCTTCAGCGAAAGCACCTATACCGGCATCGGTTTCGGCCTGGGGTTCTCGGTGATGCTCGATCCGGCGCGCGCGCAAATCGTGGGCACGTCTGGCGAATGCGCCTGGGGCGGGGCGGCGAGCACGGCGTTCTGGGTGGACCCGGTCGAGGATCTGGCCGTGGTGTTCTTCACGCAGCTTTCGCCATCCAGCACGTATCCTGTGCGGCGGGAGCTGCGCGTGCTGACTTACGCGGCTTTGGTGGACTGAGACGGGAAGGAAGCAAGGCCTTCTTTTTTGAAAAAAAGAAGCAAAAAACTTTTACTCCCTCGACGCTGCAGCGTCTCGTGTTCTCCTGGAGGGCCTCGCTGCTGCAAATGCGGGGGGGAGATAGAAGTTTTTTGCTTCTTTTTCAAAAAAGAAGGCCTTGCTTACTTCATGGAAGCCGTACCCCGGATAGCCGCCAGCAGCCGCCCCAGCGCATCCCCCAACTCACCGTCCACCCCGTCCACCCGCTCCGCCGCCACGACCCGCCGTGCCGCCGTTACGCGCGGCCCACCCACCACATCCTGCACGAAGCGCAGGCGCTCCACCACGCGCCGCCCGGCGTGGGTGTTGATGCGCTCGATCAACGTGGCCGAGAGATGCGTCAGCTCCATCGCCACCGGCCCGGCGCACGCGATCGTCAGCTGCGCGCCGCTGAGGCGCCTGGGCTCCGTCTCCAGCGCCAGACGCGGCCCGACGATAGACGCCCACTCGCTCATCAGCAGCGCGCCGGCCGGCGACTTCTTCCTGTAGGCCGCCCGCGTCAGCCCGGGCACCAGCTCGGCCAGGCCGCGCGCCGCGTAGGCGCGGCGCCCGGGATCGGCGCCGGCGAACCCCGCCTTGTTGTCAGACGCCGCGTCTTTCGCCATGCACGCTCCTGCCATGCCGCATCCGGACCCCGCCTCGCTTCTCGCCTGGTATGACCGTCACAGGCGCAGCATGCCCTGGCGCGCGCTGCCTGGCGAGGCGCCGGACCCTTACGCCGTGTGGCTCAGCGAGATCATGCTGCAGCAGACCACGGTGGCCGCGGTCATCGGCTATTTCAACCGCTTCCTCGCGCGCTTCCCCACCGTATTCGCCCTCGCGGACGCACCGTCCGACGACGTGATGTCCGCCTGGGCGGGGCTCGGCTACTACGCCCGCGCACGCAACCTGCACGCCTGCGCGAAGGCGGTGGCGGCGTCAGGTGGCGCGTTCCCGCGCACCGTCGCGGGCCTGCTCGCTCTGCCCGGCATCGGCTCCTATACGGCGCGCGCGGTGGCGGCGATCGCGTTCGGCGTGCCCGTCGTTCCGGTGGATGCCAACGTCGAACGCGTCACCGCCCGCCTCTACGACATCGACGCGCCGATGCCCGCCGCCAGAACACCCATCGCCGCGGCCGCCGCGCGCCTCGGCGAGC
>CAHJWU010000314.1 GCA_903643085.1 Rhodospirillales bacterium | reverse complement strand
CGCGGCGCCGGAAGCCGCCGGCGACTCCGCCGCGTCAGCGAGGCGACCCGGGCCCGATCACGCCGTGGCAGAGACAGGCGGCGTGGCAAAGAGAGGCAGCGGACCGTGCGCCTTCAGGCGCCCGCACGGCGGGCCGGACATCGCACGCAGGTGAGGTCGCACGGCAGACAGCAAGGCCGCCGTCTGGCAACGCAGGCAGGAGACTTTAGTCCCTACGCCGTCCCGGACGGCCCGGTTGATCCACCGGCGCCGGAATGCCGGGCAGCGGCCCGAGCAGAACCTCCCGCTGCCTGCCGAACCACGGCTTGCCTCACCTGCCCAGGCACGCAACCAGGGAAGCGCCCGCATCTGCACCCGTCTTCGCCACATGCCAGTTGGCGGACAGCTTGCACTGCGCCGCGCGCTCCGGCGTCGGATGCGCGGCGAGCGAGACGTCCACGCACTGGCGCCAGTCGGCCATGGCGGGGTCCGGCTGCAGAACCAGCTCGCAGGCCTGCACCAGCGTCCTGGCCACAAGCGGCGAGCCGGCGGACATCAGGCGCTTGATCGCCTTCGCGGCACCCACCTCGGCTGTCACGCACGCGCCGCGGCTGGCCTTACGATCCGCGCAGGCGGTGTTGTAGGCGTCCCACGCGACCGAAAGATCGTGCTTGTCCAGCCCGGCAAAGGCCGACGCGATCGAAGGGTCCGCACGCAGTCCGGCCGCGCATTCGGCGATGCCCTGGGCCATGGCGCGCGTCGCCAGGTGGTCCGGCGTGTCGGTGTCCAGCGCGGCGTCGTGGTCCCGCTGCAACTGGGACTGCACGACGGAAAGCATGATGGATCGCGAATAGACGGGGTTGGTGGCGCAGACGGTTTCAGCCTCGCTCGCGAGCGCAGGGGTGGCGAGCAGAGCCAGGGCAAAGGCGGGGCGGATCATGCGGCTGAGAGAAGCAGGTTTACGGCAAGGCAAGCAGTCCCTTTTTTGCAGAGGACCAAAACCTTGACCGAAAAACCTTGTCCCCCCTTCGGCGCCCCCCCCTTCGACGCCCGCGTCGGCGGCGGCCGGAACAGCGCACGGCAGCGGAGCAGAATTGCCTCCTTTCAGAAAACAAGGCCTTTCTTTCCTGCTCCCTTTGCGTCAAACCCCGCCAGCCAGACGGCTGGACGACCGCTGAGGGGGCAACTCCTGGAGGAAAGTCCGGGCTCCACGGAAACACGGTGCCGGCTAACGGCCGGCGGGGGCGACCCCAGGGAAAGTGCCACAGAAAACAAACCGCCCGACGCCTTCGGGCCGAGGGTAAGGGTGAAACGGTGCGGCAAGAGCGCACCGCGCGCCTGGCAACAGGGGCGGCAGGGTAAACCCCACCGGGAGCAAGACCGAATAGGGGCGGCAGGATTACGGGTCAGGCCGGGTCCGGGGGCGTTTCCGCCTCGCCGCCCGGGTTGGTCGCGTCAGGCGCGCGGTAACGCGCGTCGCAGAGGAATGGTCGTCCATGCGCAAGCAAGACAGAACCCGGCTTACAGGCCGTCTGGCAACTGGAAAGGCGCCCTGGCGGGCCATCTGACGCGCATTTTCTGCGCTCCGGTGCTCATGGCCACGAGAGGCCACTCCGCTCCGGTGCTCGAAAATGCACGCCAGCTGACCCACCATGCCGCCTTTCCGACCCGACAATATGTTTGACTCCGCTGTCGCGTTCGGTGCCATCGCGCGGGTTATGCAACCAGCGCGCGTTGGTGCAGGCGTGGGAAGTAAAAGTTTTTTCTTCTTTTTTTCAAAAAAGAAGGCCTGCCTTCCTGCCTAGGCCAGCGCCCGATCCTTGTGGTCCTTGATATCCTTGAAGCTCAGCCCGGCATTCTGCTCCAGCGTCCGCCGCAGGGTAAACGCCGACGTCGCCAGGAACACCGGATCGCCATCCACGTCATCGGCCATCTGCGTGCGCTGGTCCTGCGCGAACTTCGCGAGCAGCAACCGCTCGCCGGACACCCAGCGCGCCAAGTTGTAAGGTGTAGGCTCGAACCCGATACCCACACCATATTCCCCAGCCAGCCGCGCCTGCAGCACGTCGAGCTGCAGCGTGCCGACCACGCCCACGATCGGCTGGCTGCCATCCTGCGGCCGGAACAATTGCACCACGCCTTCCTCCGCCAGCTCCTGCAACGCCTGGCGCAGTTTCTTCGCCTTCATCGCGTCGTCCAGCCGGACGCGCCGCAGGATCTCCGGCGCGAAGCTCGGCACGCCGAGGAACTGCAGTTCCTCGTCCTGTGTCAGCGTGTCGCCGATGCGCAGCGTGCCGTGGTTTGGAATGCCCACCACGTCCCCCGCGAACGCTTCCTCGGCAAGTTGCCTGTCACGCGCGAAGAAGAATTGCGGCGCGTTCAGCGGAATCAGCTTGCCGGTGCGCACCTGGCGCAGCTTCATCCCGCGCTCCAGCCGGCCGGAGCAGATGCGCGCGAAGGCCATGCGGTCGCGGTGGTTCGGATCCATGTTGGCCTGTATCTTGAACACCAGCGCCGTCAGGCTGTCCTCATCGGCCTGCACCGTGCGCGTGTCGGCCACCTGCGCGCGCGGCGGCGGCCCGAAACGCGCCAGCGCGTCAAGCAGATCGAGCACGCCGATCTCCTTCATCGCACTGCCGAAATAGACCGGCGTCAGCGCGCCGGCGTTGAAGCTGTCGCGGTCCCATTCCGGCAACGCCGCGCGCACCAGATCAAGCTCGTCGCCAAGCGCCTGCAAGCGCGGGTCCGATTGCGGCAGATCGGCGTTCAGCCGCAGATCCCGCGTGTGCAGATCGTACGTGCCGGCAAACTCGGCCGCGCGCCCCACCGGCCATGTCGCCGGCGACGTATCCAGCGCCAGCGTGCTGGCGACTTCATCGAGCAACTCGAACGGATCGCGCGCCTCGCGGTCCATCTTGTTGACGAACGTGATGATCGGGATGTCGCGCAACCGGCAGATCTCGAACAGCTTGCGCGTCCGCGCCTCGATCCCCTTCGCCGCGTCGATCACCATCACCGCCGAATCCACCGCCGTCAGCGTGCGGTACGTGTCCTCGGAGAAATCCTCATGTCCCGGCGTGTCGAGAAGGTTGTAGACGCAATCGGCATATTCGAACGTCATCACCGACGTGACCACCGAAATCCCGCGCTCGCGCTCGATGCCCATCCAGTCCGAACGCGTGCGCCGCCGTTCGCCTTTCGCGCGCACGTTGCCGGCAAGTTGTATGGCGCCGCCGGCGCGCAACAGCCGCTCGGTCAGCGTGGTCTTGCCGGCGTCCGGGTGGGAGATGATGGCGAAGGTGCGCCTTCTGGCGATCTCGGCGGCTTGGGTCATGGGTGGGCCTTTTTCGGAGCAAGAAAGCAAGGCCTTCTTTTTTGAAAAAAAGAAGCAAAAAACTTTT
>CAHJWU010000313.1 GCA_903643085.1 Rhodospirillales bacterium | reverse complement strand
GCCTTCGCCGGCGGGGAGCAGCCGCAGCCCGCTTCTCAAAAAAGAAGGCCTTCCTTTCTTACCGCCTTTCAGACATCCCTACCCCGATGCACGCCATAGAAGTCGCCTCCCTCACCAAGCGCTACAAAGCAGCGCTCGCGGTGGACGACATCAGCTTCAGCGTGCAGCGCGGCCAGACAATAGGCCTGCTGGGTGGCAACGGTGCCGGCAAGACAACCACCATCGCCATGCTGCTGGGCCTGCTGGTGCCCACCGCCGGCCGCATACACATGCTGGGCCACGATATGGCGCGCGACCGCTTCGCGGCCCTGGCCCGCGTCAACTTCTCCTCGCCCTACGTGGCCCTGCCGCACCGCCTGACTGTCGCGGAAAACCTGCGCGTCTACTGCCACCTCTACAACGTGCGCGGCGTGGAACAGCGCGTGGCGGACCTCGCCCGCGAGCTGGACCTGCACGCTTTTCTCAACCGCCCCGCAGGCCAGCTCTCCGCCGGACAGAAAACCCGCGTGGCGCTCGCCAAATCGCTGATCAACCGGCCGGAACTGCTGCTGCTGGACGAGCCCACCGCCAGCCTGGACCCTGACACAGGAGACCTGGTCCGGACCTGGCTCGAGCGCTACCGGGCGGAGAGCGGCTGCACCATCCTGCTGGCGTCCCACAACATGGACGAGGTGGCCCGCCTGTGCGGCCCCGTGCTGATGATGAAGCAGGGCCGCATCGTGGACCGCGGCACCACCGCCGAACTGCTCACGCGCTACCGGCGCGACGACCTGGAGGACGTGTTCCTGGACATCGCGCGCTCCCGCCAGGCGGAGCCCGCCGCGTGACCTCGCTGCGCCGCATATGGGGCCTGATGTACCGCCACCTCACGCTGTTCCGCCGCTCCTGGCCGCGCCTGCTGGACCTGGCCTACTGGCCGGTGCTGCAGATGGTGATCTGGGGCTTCACCTCGCGCTTTTTCGCCGCCCGCCTGGGCGACCACGGCGCGGTCACCATCGGCATGCTGCTGGGCGGCGTGCTGCTGTGGGAGACCGCGCTGCGCAGCCATCTCGGCTTCGCCGTCACTTTCATGGAGGAGATCTGGTCGCGCAACCTGGGCCACATCTTCGTCTCCCCGCTACGCCCCTGGGAGCTGCTGGCCGCCCTGCTCGGCATGTCCGTGGTGCGCATGCTGCTGGGCGTGGTGCCGGCCATGGTGCTGGCCGGGCTGCTGTACCATTTCAACATACTCGGCGTGGGCCCGGTGCTGGTCCTGTTCGCCCTCAACCTAATGATCATGGGCTGGTGGATCGCGCTCGGCTGCATCTCGCTGATCCTGAGCCAGGGCGGCGGGGCGGAGAGCCTGGTGTGGTCGATGCTGATCGGCCTGGCGCCGATCGCCTGCGTGTACTACCCGGTCTCCGCCCTGCCGCACTGGCTGCGATACGTGGCCCTGGCGTTGCCGGCCGCGCATGTGTTCGAAGGCCTGCGCGCGGCGATCGGGCATCACGAGATCCTGTGGCCCCAGCTCGTCTGGGCCGCCGGGCTGAACGCCGTCTGGCTGACCGCGGCGATGCTGCTGTTCATGCAGCAGTTCCATGCGGCCCGGCGAAACGGCGCGCTGATGAACATCGGCGAGTGAGATATCTTTTGAGAAAACCTTTGTTCTTCCGCCGCTGCAAGGCGTTGCCGTCTCCGGCGCCCGCAGGATCCGGATACAGGCGGCAGGAGCAAGAGTTTTGACAAGAGGCCTCCCTTTCTCATCATGAACTGCACCCGATTCTGGCTGGTCCGCCACGCCATAGTGGACGAGGTCTCGCGCGCCGTCCTGTACGGCCGGATGGACGTGACACTCTGCACCGCGAGCCTGGTCGCACAGCGCGCCACCTACCGCGCGCTCGCGGCGCGGCTGCCGCGCGGAGCCGTCTGGCTGGTCACCCCTTTGCAACGCACCAGGCGCACCGCCGAGGAGATCCTGGCCGCCGGCTTGCCGCCGGTCGAGCTGACGGTGGAACCCGGCCTGACCGAGCAGGATCTCGGCGCCTGGCAGGGCCTGCCCCACGCCGACCTGCCGGCCAGGCTGACCGATTCGGCGCACCCGTTCTGGCCGCTCGGCGCCGCCGAGGCGCCACCCGAAGGGGAGAGCATGGAGCACGTGCTGAGCCGGGTAGGCGCCACGCTGGAAGAGCTGGCGCTGGCGCACCAGGGACGCGACGTGGTGTGCGTGAGCCACGGCGGCGCCATACGCGCGGCGGTGGCGCATGGGCTGGGCGTGGGCGCCTCCGCCGCGCTGCATCTGTCGGTGCAGAACCTGTCGCTGACGGTGCTGGAGCGTTTCGCCGCCGGCTGGCGCGTGGTTCTGGTCAATGACGGCGCGGAGATAGCCTGACGCGGCAAGCAGTCGTTTTGTCAAAGGCACCGGACAATTTCGCTTCTCGCATCCGTCCGGTGGCGTCGCCCGTACCGCGTATGTCGGTCCGGCGGCACCGGAGCGCCGGCCGGTGCAGGCGGCGGAGATGTGCTTCCGCAAACGCAGGTCTCTCCTCCCTGCGCGCCGGCCTACATCCAGCAGTTTGTTAACTTGCCCTGATAACGCCATCATGTGGCATAACAATCCGCCAGACGCCGCCCGGGCGAAGGAGTGTCCTGACCATGCCGTATAGCGCGCGAGCGGCCCTGTTCGCTTCCCTCTGCCTGGCGCCGCTATCGGCGAAAGCGGAGACGCCGCAAGGCCAGCAGGCCCTGGTGGACCGGGCGACCCTGGCGGCCCAGGAGATACTCAACGACGATCAGGGCGGCAACGCGCGCGCCGTGCTGCCGCGCGCGCGCGCCGTGGTGATCTGTCCGCGCGTGTTCCGCGCCGGCTTCCTGATCGCCGGCGAGGGCGGCGGCTGCGTCCTGCTCGCACGCGGCGGCCAGGGAAGCTGGTCGGCGCCGGCGTTCTACAGCCTGAGCAGCGGCAGCGTCGGCCTGCAGGCCGGCGTGCAGGACGCCGAGGTGATGATGTTCATCCTGACCGAGAACGGGCTGCGCTCCGTCATGGACAACCAGTTCAAGCTGGGCGGCAACGCGTCGTTCGCCGTGGTGACTCTGGGCGGCGGCGTGCAAGGGGCCACCACCACCAACCTGAACGCGGACATCGTGGCCTTCGAGCGGCCACGTGGCTTCTTCGCCGGCTTCTCCGTCGAGGGCAGCGTGATGTCGGCGGATAACGAGGGCAACCAGGCGTATTACAACCAGCCGGTCGGCACGATCGACATCGTCATGGCCATGCGGGTGAGCAACCCGGCGGCCGACCCGCTGCGCGGCCTGCTGATGCGCTACGGCGCCGGCCAGTCCGCGCCGGCCTTGCCGCCGCCCGTCGCCTACCAGCAGGGGCCGCAGGGTGACGCGCCGGTGGG
>CAHJWU010000312.1 GCA_903643085.1 Rhodospirillales bacterium | reverse complement strand
CGTCTGGTGGCGTAGTCTCCGGCTTGTTTGCAACGAGCCATAACCGGCGTTGACGCGCCGGCGGAGACCACGCCATGGAAGAGAATAGCACGACGACCGAAGCAGCCGACACGACGCTGTTTGCTGGGGAGACCTGGTTCGACCCGATCGAGACGAGCATCCGTGGGCGGGTGCGCGGGTTCATCGAGGAACTGCTGGAGCAGGAGCTGACGGCGGTGTTGGGCCGGAGCCGGTCCGAGCGGGTGGCGGGCGAGCCCAAAGGCTACCGGAACGGCAAGCGGGAGCGTCATCTGCTTGGCAGCTTCGGCCCGGTCGAGATCAGCGTGCCCCGCGCCCGCATGGTGGACGCGCCCAGCGGCGGCACCCGGGAATGGCGCAGCCCGGCGCTGCCACGCTATGCCCGGATGACGCGGCAGGTGGAGGCGCTGATCGCAAGCGCCTACCTGGCTGGCACCAACACACGCCGGGTCAAACGGGCGCTGGCAGCCCTGTTCGGGGGTGCGGTCGGCAAAGACGTCGTCAGCCGCACCTGGCGCAAGCTGCGCACGGACTGGGACGCGTGGACCCGGCGGGACCTGGCCGGGGAGGACGTGGTACGCCTGATCCTGGACGGCACCGTGGTGCGGGTGCGGCTGGATCGGAAGGCGACCAGCATCTCGCTGCTGGTCGTGCTGGGGGTGCGCCGCGATGGGCAGAAGGTGCTGCTGTCGATCAAGAACATGGGCGGTGAGAGCGAGGCGGCGTGGCGCAGCATCCTTGACGAGCTGGTTGCCCGCGGGCTGCGCACGCCGGCGTTCCTGATCACCGACGGCGCGGCCGGGCCTTGGCAGCCCTGTGGCCTGACGTGCCGGCCCAGCGCTGCACAGTGCACACCATCCGTACGCAATCCACCATTGGGTCGTGGCGGACTGTTCGGACCGTTGCTGCTGGGCGTCGTCGGTGGTGGGCGCAGCGGGATGACATGGCGGATCTCGAGTTGGCCGTCGCCTACGATGATGCGGTCGACGACGAGCTGCAACACGGCTTGCTTGTCGGCGAACGTCGCCTCGTGCAGGCGCGTGTGGATGCGGCTGCAGAACGCAGCGAGGTCGGTCCGCACGGCCTCGGCGTGCAGGCGTTGTTTGCGTAACCGCATCCGCTCCTGCTGCTGCTGTTCCAGGACAAGGCGCTCGCCTGCGAGGTGTTGTCGCCGCTCGGACAGTTCGGCCAGGGACACGGCGCCGGCCTGGTAGGCATCGAGCAGCCGCTTGTCGGCCCGCGCCGTTCGGTCCAGCCGCGTGCGCAGCAGCAATTCGGCAGCGCGCTCCCGGGCGGAGCCGGTTTCCGCGGCTGCGGCCAGATGATCGAACTGCGTCATCAGCCGGTCCGGATGGGAGAGCAGGCCGGCGACGTGGTCCCATACCACGCTCTCGATCTCCGCGGCCTTGACGTGCCGGCTCGGACAGGCGGCGGTGCGGGCGCTGAGCACGCAATCCTTGCCGTGGCACTCGTAGTATTGCCGCTCCGGCTTGTTGGCCGTCGCCGGGCGGGTCACGCCATACATGGCCAGGCCGCAGGCTTCGCAGGTGAGCAGGCAGCGCAGCAGGTAGCTGTGCCGGGCGTTGTTGCGAAACGAGAGCGCGGCGTTGCGGGCGAGCTGCGCTTGTGCCTGGTCCCAAATCTCTTGCGCGACCAGCGCCGGCACCGGGATGGCGATCCACTCCTCGCGCGGCCGCAGCCGCCGGCAGGTCGCCTCGCCAGTGCGTGGGCCGCGCGGGCCACCACGGCGCGGCTTGGCTGGAGATGCGTAAACGTATCGGTTCGCATACGCCGTGCCCGCATAGATCGGGTCGGCCAGGATATGGTGCACGACCGAGGGTGACCAGGCAGGCCGGCCCGAGCGCGGCAACCACGGCCCCGCGTTCAGGCGCTTGAGGATCTGGCGTATGGTTGTCTGCTCCTCGACCAGCCAGCCGTAGAGCATGCGCACGAGATCGGCCTCGCGCTCGTCCACCACGAGATGGCCGGGTACGGCATCATGCCGCGATACGTAGCGGTAGCCGTAGGGTGCACGGCCGCCGAGGTAGTGGCCATTGCGTGCCCGTTGCATCTTGCCGCGGCGGAAGCGCTCGCCCAGCACGGCGCGCTCGTATTCGGCAACCGCACCCTGGATCTGCAACAGGAGCTGGTCGTTGGGGTTGTCCGAGATGGGGTGGTGCAGGAACACCACCTCGCAGCCGGCGCGGCGGAACTCCTCCAGCAGCAAGGCCTGGTAGGCGTATTTGCGTGCCAGGCGATCGGGCGTCAGCACTGCCACGGCCTCGACCGCGCCGTCGCGCACGGCGTCGCGCAGCGCGTCCAGGCCAGGACGGTCGAGGCGTCCTCCGCTGTAGCCCTCGTCGCGGAACACGTGCTCATCCGCTACGGCGTGGCTCCCTGCGGCGGCCCAGGCGTGGAGGGCGGCGAGTTGGCTGTCGATGGTCTGCTGTCGCTCCTGTCGCTCCTGTCGCTCGGTCGAGACGCGGGCATAGAGGGCGGTGCGCATGGCGTGGAGTTCCTGGGTGGGGTTGCGGGAACGGACGGTGTGGCAGCGGTCGTGGGAGCATCGGCCAGAAGGCGGCGGTAGACCTGGTCCAGCCGCTCTGTGCCGTCGCGCGCGCGGACCGGCACCGAGCGTATGGTCCAGCTTGCCTCCACCCCGGCAGGCAGTCGGGTCGGCATCGGGCAGAACCTCGTAGGAGGTGAACCCGGCCAGTCCTGGCATGCTCAGGCCCAGGGAAAATGCGCGTCGCGCCGTCGAGGGCCGCTGAGCCGGCCAGCTCCGGCGAACGGAATGGCTGCCGTGAAACGCACCGTGCCGATTGCGTTCGGATCGTGCACAAGCACCGCAACCTGCTGGCGCACGCACCGGACGCGCTGCACGACGAGGTCACGTCCGACTATACGGACATGATCTATGCCGAGACACCCAAGGCGGTGCAGGACCGCCGTCGTGCATTCCTGCGCAAATGGCACCTGCGCTGCCCGGCGGTGGCCACGAGCCTGGAGGAGGCCGGCGATCGCCTGTTCGCCTTTCTGCGTCTGCCTCCGTGCCAGTGGAGGTCGGCGCGGACCACCAACGCGATCGAGCGTCTGCACGAGGAGTTCAAGCGGCGCATCAAGACGCAAACCGTGCTGCCGTCCGCCGAGACGGCCGCAATGCTGTTCTGGGCCCTGCTGGCGTCAGGCCAGATCACCATGCGCAAAGTCGATGGATGGCAGACTTTGGCACAAGAGCTGACCACCCCCGTTCCCGTTGACCTCGCCGCCTGACCAGAGCAACCATCATCCCGTCGGAGATGCACGCCAGAACTTTCCACCACGTTCGCGACGGCACCGCTACGTGGAGGCAGACCTGGTGGCACACAGCGGGC
>CAHJWU010000311.1 GCA_903643085.1 Rhodospirillales bacterium | reverse complement strand
GCACGCCGGAGCGCGCGGAGGCGCTGGGCAGCCGCAGGCTGACGGGCGTGGCCGCGCTGCAGACCGCCACGCCGGAGCAGGTGGCCGTGCTGCACAACCCACGTTACGCGGCTGCGGCAGAGCAGACCGAAGCGGGCGTGGTCATCAGCAACGCCGCGCTCGCGGCGCGGGTGCCGCCCGGTTGCGCCGTCATGATAGCGGCCGATCCCCATCAGGCCTGGGCGCGGATCTGCCGGCTGTTCCACCCGGCACCGCGCGCCAACCCGGGCGTGCATCCGACCGCCGTGGTGGACCCCTCGGCCGAACTTGGCGACGGGGTGGAAATCGGGCCCTATGCGGTGATCGGCGCGCGCGTGACGCTTGGCGTCTGCTGCCGGATCGGGCCGCATGCCGTCATCGACCAGGGCGTGCAGATGGGGCCCGGCTGCCGCATCGGCGCCGGCGCCAGCATCAGCCACGCGCTGCTCGGCGCGCGCGTCTACATCTATGCCGGCGCGCGTATCGGCCAGGAAGGCTTCGGCTTCGCCATCACGCCGGAGGGCTTCGTCAGCGTGCCCCAGCTCGGCCGGGTGATCCTGCACGATGACGTGGAGGTGGGAGCAAACAGCACCGTCGACCGCGGCGCCTCGCACGATACTGTCATCGGCGCCGGCTCGCGCATCGATAACCTCGTCCAGATCGGTCACAATTCGCAGCTCGGCCGCCATTGCGCCATGGCCGGGCAATCCGGCCTGGCCGGCTCCTGCACGCTGGAGGATTTCGTCCAGATCGGCGCTCAGGCGGGACTGGGCGGGCATCTGCGCGTGGGCGCGCGCGCGCGCATCGGCCCGCAGGCCGGCGTGATGTCCGACGTGCCCGCGGGCACCGACGTGATCGGCAGCCCCGCCTTGCCGATACGCGAGTTCTTCCGCAACGTGGCCGCCTTGCGCCGGCTGGCGAAACGCGGGAGTTCAGCTCCGGGCCCGGGCCCTGGCCCTGGCCAGGACGAAGCGGGCACCAATGCACGGAAGGCGGCAGGCTGAAAGCGATGGACGGCACCCCGAAGGACAGCAAGGCGGATCCTGACCTGCCCGGCCAGACGCCCGCAGCGGCCGAAACCGGAGCGACGATCGCCCTGGTGGACATCGCCCGTATCATGCACGCGATACCGCACCGCTTTCCGATGCTGCTGATCGACCGCATGGTCGACGTGGTGCCGCACGTCTCCGCCGTGGGCATCAAGAACGTCTCCGCCAACGAGCCGTTCTTCCAGGGCCACTTTCCCGGCCACCCGGTGATGCCGGGCGTGCTGATCATCGAGAGCATGGCGCAGACCTCGGCCGTGCTGGTTGTGCTCTCGCTGGGGCCGCAGGCCGCAGGCAAGCTGGTCTATTTCATGACCATCGAGAGTGCGAAGTTCCGCCGCCCGGTCGTCCCCGGCGACCAGCTCCGCATTCACGTCACGCGGGAGCGTCGCCGCGGCGGCGTGTGGAAGTTCTCCGGCGTGGCCCGGGTAGACGGCGTCTCGGTGGCCGAAGCCACGTATGCGGCCATGATCATGGACGTGCCGCCGGTCGAGGCCTGATGGACCTGAGCGAGCTCCGGGCGGTGGGGCGCGTGCACCCGACCGCCATCGTGGCCGCCGACGCCCAGGTGGCGGCTGACGCGGAGATCGGCCCCTGGTGCAGCGTGGGCGCAGGCGTGGTGATCGAGTCTGGCGTCCGCCTGGTCAGCCACGTGGTGCTCGACGGCGACACCCGTATCGGCGCCGGCGCCGTGCTCTACCCGTTCTGCACCGTGGGCCTGCCGCCGCAGGACCTGAAATACCGCGGCGAGGCCACGCGCACGCTCATCGGCCCGCGCACCCAGATACGTGAACACTGCACCATACACCGCGGCACAATCACCGGCAGTGGCGTCACCCGCGTCGGCGCCGATTGCCTGCTCATGGCCGTGGTGCACGTGGCCCATGATTGCGATCTGGGTGACGGCGTGATCGTGGCGAACAACGTGGTGATGGGCGGCCATGTGACCATCGGCGACGGCGCGGTGATCGGCGGCGCCGCGGCGCTGCACCAGTTCGTGCGCATCGGCCGGGCCGCGATGGTGGGCGGCGTCTCCGGCGTGGAGGCGGACGTGATCCCGTTCGGCACGGTCATGGGCAACCGGGCGCGGCTGACCGGCCTGAACGTCATCGGGCTGAAACGCCGCGGGGTGGACCGCGCCGGCCTGAACAGGCTGCGCGCCGCGTTCCGGCTGCTGTTCGCGGCCGATGCCGAGGGTGCGGTGTTTGCTGCGCGCCTGGCCGAGGCACGCGCCATGGCTGACGATACGCTGGTGGCCGAGATGCTGGCCTTCATTGACGTTCCCAGCCGCCGCGGCCTGGTGCGCAGTACGGCGCGGCTTGATGACGAACAGGCCTAGCCTCCGGATCGCCTTTCGGAAAGGAGCAATGTGATGCTGCGCTGTTCCGCCCACCTTGATCTGCCGGGGGCACCCGGCTGTGCTGGATCTGCAAGCAGGCGTTTGTCAGGTGACGATCTTCAGTGAAAGACAGGCCTTGCCGTTTCTTCCTGCGGCTCTTCCAGCCTGTGGGCGCCGCTTTCACAGGCGGCCATCTCAAGCGCGTCCTCGATGGCAGAAAGCGTGCGCAACAGCTTCAATGACGCTGCCTCGGCCGCCAGAAACTTGAGGCACTGCAGGATACCGCTGACCGTGGGGGTCAGGCCCGTGTCGGTCTCGTCTGTGCTGGTGAAATCTTTCATCTCACATCTCCGTGATGATTGAAGACAGTGGTAGTTCGCTACAAAACCGAACGCAATGGGAAACTCACAATTTTTGGACCAGCAAATTTCAAAAATGTTTTCCGACCGAACCATGTGGCTCAACGTTTAACCACTATCTTGCCGCGCCCGGAACACCGTGAAGCGTCAGAGCCTGTGCCATGACGCCTGACACCCCGCTCGGCATCCTGGCCGGTGGCGGTCCGTTTCCAGGCCAGGTCGCCGCCGCCGCAGCAAACGCCGGCCGCAGCGTCTTCATCATCGGCTTCGAGGACTTTGCCGAAGCCGCTGTGATTGCACCCTACAAGCACGCCGTCGTCCGCCTGGGTGCCGCCGGGCGCATGCTGTCGCTTTTGCGCGCGGAAGGCTGCCGGGACCTGGTGCTCGTAGGCCCTGTACGCCGCCCCTCCCTGCTGGACCTCCGGCCGGATGCCGAAGGCGCGCGCATCCTCGCCCGCATTGGCCGCAGCGCCTTTTCCGGCGATGACGGCCTGCTCGCCGCAGTGGTTCGGGTCCTGGCCGAGGAAGGCTTCCGCATCATCGGCGCCCACGAGGTGCTGACCTCGGCCCTGGGCCCGGCCGGCCAGGCCGGCCGCGTCGCCCCGGACGCGCAGGCGCTGGCGGACATCGAGCGCGGTATCGCGGTGCTGCGTGCCCTCGG
>CAHJWU010000310.1 GCA_903643085.1 Rhodospirillales bacterium | reverse complement strand
CACGTCGCCCTCCGCCCTGATTCTGGGCGACAATTTATTCTATGGGCATGACCTTGTGGCCTGCTTGGCGCGGGCCACCGCGCGGACGATCGGCTCGACGATCTTCGGCTATCATGTCGCCGATCCCGCCCGCTACGGCCGCCTGATCCAGGACGACACCGGCCGCGTCACCGGCATCGTCGAATGGGCGGACGCCACCCCCGCCCAGCGCGCCATCGGCCTGTGCAACGCCGGCGCGCTGTGCGGCCCGGCCGACCGCCTGCTGGCCTGGCTGCGCGCGATACGGCCGGACAATGCGAAGGGCGAGTACTACCTGACCGACCTGGTGGCCCTGGCGGTGCAGGACGGCGCCAGCGTGGTTGCCGTGGAGGCCGACGAGGCCGAGCTGCGCGGCATCAACTCGCGCGCCGAACTGGCGGATGCCGAAGCCGTGGTGCAGCGCCGCCTGCGCGCCGCCGCCATGGAGGCCGGCGCCACGCTGCAGGCGCCGGACACCGTGTTCTTCAGCGCCGACACCACGCTGGCGGCGGACACGGTGGTGGGCCCGCACGTGGTGTTCGGCCCGGGCGTGCGTGTGGAGGGGGCGGCCGAGATACGCGCGTTCAGCCACCTGGAGGGCTGCCGCATACAGGCGGGCGCGGTCATCGGTCCCTACGCGCGGCTGCGCCCCGGCACCGTGGTGGAGGCCGGCGCGCATGTCGGCAATTTCGTCGAGCTGAAAGCCGCCACGCTCGGCCGGGGTGCGAAGGCCAACCACCTGAGCTATCTGGGCGACGCGGCGATCGGCGCGGGCACCAACATCGGCGCCGGGACCATCACCTGCAACTACGACGGCTACGCCAAGCACCGCACCACCATAGGCGAGCGCGTCTTCGTGGGCTCGGACGCCGTGCTGGTGGCCCCCGTCAGTCTGGCGGACGGCGCGTTCGTGGCCGCCGGCAGCGTGATCACCGAGGACGTGGCGGCAGACGCGATGGCGATCGGCCGCGCCAGGCAGGCCACCCTGCCTGGACGGGCGGCGAAATTCCGCGCGGACCACGGGAAGGGACAGGGCTGATGTGCGGCATAGTGGGCGTCATCGGGCGTGCGGACGCCGCCCCGCTGTTGCTGGAAGGCCTGCGCCGGCTGGAATACCGCGGCTACGACAGCGCCGGCATCGCCACCCTCGTGGACGACCGGATCGTCCGCCGCCGCGCCCAGGGCAAGCTCGCCAACCTGGCGGCCGTGCTCGACGCTGCGCCGCTGGGCGGCACCACCGGTATCGGCCACACACGCTGGGCCACGCACGGCGCGCCCACCGAAAGCAACGCCCACCCGCACGGCACCACGCGCGTCGTGGTGGTCCATAACGGCATAATCGAGAACCACGCCGAGCTGCGCCACGAGCTGGAGGGCTGCGGCCAGGTGTTCAGCACGGAGACCGACACCGAGACGGTGGCCCAGCTCCTCGACCACCTGCTCGCCGGCGGGATGGGCCCGGGCGAGGCGGCCCAGGCCGCTTTCGCGCGGCTGGAGGGCGCCTACGCGCTGGCGCTGCTGTTCGCCGGGCAGCCGGACCTGATCATCGCCGCCCAGCACGGCGCGCCGCTGGCGGTGGGCTTTGGCGACGGCGAGATGTTCGTGGGCTCGGACGCGCTGGCGCTGGCGCCGATGACCAGCCAGATCGCCTACCTGCGCGACGGCGACTGGACCGTGGTGACCCGCAATGGTGCGGTGTTCCACGACCGCGCCGGCCAGGAGGTGCGGCGCGAGATCAAGCGCACCGCGCTCTCCGGCGCCTCCATCGGCCGCGGCGCCTTCCGCCACTTCATGGAAAAGGAGCTGCACGAGCACCCCGCGGTGATCGGCGACAGCCTGCACCGCATGGTCGATCCCGGCACGCGCGCGGTGGTGCTGCCCGATCTGGGCTTCGACCCCGCGACCGTGCCGCGCCTGACGATGACGGCCTGCGGCTCGGCCTATTACGCGGGGCTGGTCGGCCGCAACTGGATAGAGACGCTGGCCCGCGTGCCGGTGGATGCCGACGTGGCCAGCGAATTCCGCTACCGCGACCCGCCGATGACGCCGGGCGGCGCCGGCCTGCTGATCAGCCAGTCCGGCGAGACCGCCGACACGCTGGCGGCGCTGCGCACCATGCGCGCCGGCGGCCAGACGATCCTCTCCATACTCAACGTGGCCGAGAGCACCATGGCGCGCGAGAGCGACGCCGTGCTCGGCACCGTCGCCGGCCCGGAGATCGGCGTGGCCAGCACGAAGGCGTTCACCGCGCAGCTGGCCGTGCTCGCCTGCCTGGCGGTGGCGCTGGCGCGCGCGCGCGGCACGATCGATGCGGAGGCGGAAGCGGCGCTGACCGACGCGCTGCTGAAAGTGCCTGGCCACGCCGCGGACATCCTCGCCCACGGCGACGCCGCCGTGCAGCGCATCGGCGGCCTGGTGGCGGAGGCGCGCGACGTGCTCTATCTCGGCCGCGGCAGCTGCTACCCGGTGGCGATGGAAGGCGCGCTGAAACTGAAGGAGATCAGCTACATACACGCCGAGGGCTATGCCGCCGGCGAGATGAAGCACGGGCCGATCGCGCTGATCGACAAATCCGTGCCGATCATAGGCATAGCACCTTCCGGCCCGCTGTTCGAGAAGACGGCGAGCAATTTGCAGGAAGCGCATGCGAGGGGCGGCCAGATCATCCTGCTCAGTGATTCAGCCGGCGTGGGGAAGCTGCGCCACATCGCGGTGGACACGCTGACCCTGCCGGACATCCATCCGTTCGCGGCGCCCATCCTGTACAGCATACCGGTGCAACTGCTGGCATATCACGTGGCGGTGCTGCGGGGCACCGACGTGGACCAGCCGCGCAACCTGGCGAAGTCCGTGACGGTGGAATAGGGGTGGCGGCTGGCTTAATTAACGTTGTCGACACAGAATATAGAGCTTTCAAAACACCAATGTCGTTTTGAAGAAGTCCTTCGAATTCGAAGTTCATCGTGGTAAAAGCGCTGGCCGGGCTTCAGGGTCATCGAGACCGCGTCGCCGCCGGCCTCGCCCCGGGTGGTGGCGCAGATTTTCACCGCCCGGAACATCAGAGTGGCCGGCGGTGTCTTGCTAGGCGCGCCGCCGATTGCTTCCGACGCGCCCACGCGCGTCATGCCAGGGGCGCCGCGCGGCGCAAACGGCGGCCGATCAGCGCGCCGAATGCCGCCGACGGCATGGCCGGCACGAGCAGGATAAACCAGAAGGCGCTGCTCGCCAGGTCCTGCGCGCGGGTCTCGTAGGCGGGATGGATGCCGCTCGCGGCCTCGAAGCCGATCAACGCCGGCGACCACCAGGCCGACGAGGGCGCCGGACAGCAACGCCGGGCGCGGCCGCAGCGCATCCAGGAGCAGCGGGACGCGGCCCAGCACCAGCACCGTCGCGCCGCCCTCGTCCCGGCTCCGTTCGAC
>CAHJWU010000309.1 GCA_903643085.1 Rhodospirillales bacterium | reverse complement strand
CAGCAGCACCTGCGCGTCGGGCCCGAGCGCGCCGTCCTCTGCCCCTGCCACGATCAGCGCCGGCGTTCGCAGCACGCCGACGCGCTCGGCCCAGTCCTCCCGGCTGCCGCCGTCGAGCCAGGCGATCCAGGCCGGGCGCGCGGCGCGCAACACGTCATCCACCGCCAGGTCGTGACGGTCCGGGTGCAGCGCCGCGCCGATGTTCTGAGTGACGTACGCGCCCGCCTCGGCGCGCCGCGACGCCGCGTCACCGGCGAACCAGCCGGACATCGTCCGGCGCTGGCTCTCCGGCATCGGCTCTGGCGCGGGCGGCGATCCTGCCAGCAGGACGAGCTGCTCCAGCCCACCGAGCCCGGCTTCGCCCGACTCGGCGTGGCGCGCCACGATCAGCGCCAGCTTGGCGCCCATGCTGTGCCCGACCAGCATCCAGCGCGCCGGCCGCGCCTGGCGTATCGCCTGCATGACGAAACGCGCCATCTCCTCCACGCCGTAACCGGTCGAAGCCGCGGCATCGCCGAAACCGGGAACGTCGATCGTCGCGCAGCGCAGCGCCGCCGGCAGGCACTCCGCCACCCAGCGCCAGCCGCGCCCGCTCCCGCCCAGGAAATGCAGGCAGAACACGGTCATGTCCTGGTCGACAGGCGAGGAGGGATCGGGCATTCCGGGTGCGGCTCCGCCAGGCGTGGAAGACGTGGCGATCCCTGTGGCCAGACGCTGCGGCCTCAACCACAGCGCCAGCCAGCGGTTCTACCCCTTGCGTCCTGACCGCCGACGGTCGGCACTACCAGCACCGGCTGCTGCTAACATTGACCTTTGCCACACGAAGCAAGGCCTTGTTTTCTAAAAACCCCGGGAAGCCGGCCTGGGCTCTCCGTGAAAAAGCAAGGAAGCAGTTCTTTTTTGAAAAAAAGAACCAAAAAACTTTTATCTCCGGCGGGCGCGCGTCGTCGAAGAAGGCCTGCTTCCTTCACCTGACCGGGTAGACCCCGTCCGGATCGACGCCCCGACACAGGCCGCGCAGACGGCCCGTGTCGGCGGAACGGAGGCGGGTGTCCCCGCCCCCCAACCTACTTTCCGGCGATGGACGAAGGAGCCGCACCCACAGTGTAGGTGTACGGCAGCCCGGCCACCTCGTTGCCCGCCACAGTCCCGGCAGGCGGCACCGCGCCCAGCAGGTCATCGACGTAGAGCGTGCCGGACACCACCGTGCCCGGCGTGCCGGTCGGCGTGATGGTCACGTCCACCGTCGTGGACTGCCCCGGGTTCAGCACCACCGGCGCCAGCGCCGAGGTTCCGCCCGTGGCGAAGATCCAGAAATCGCCCAGCGGGCTGCTCACCGCCTGGTCGAAATCCTTCATCCTGGCGGTCATCGTCATGTTGACGAAACCGGCCGTGGCGCCCTTCGGGTACGGACCCAGTTCAGTAGGCGACGCGAACCAGTAGCCGGACTGCACCACGCCCAGGCTCGGGGCGTAAGACCCCGCCGCGTGATCGGGCGCCGTCGGCTTGCCGAACAGGTCGGGATCGCCCTGGAACGCGCCGTAATCGTACTCGATCGGCAACGTGGCCTTCGCGGTGGTGGAGACGGCGGACGTCTCGCTCGGCACCAGCCAGATCGGCACGGCGGTGGTCAGCGGCAGCGTGTAGCCTTTCGGGCTCTGCGGCGTGGACTGCAGCGCGAGCGGCATCGTCACCACCGTGTCGAGCCGCGCGTCGAAGAAGAACTCATCCGGCGCGGCGCCCTTGTTGGTGATCGTCACCGGAACGGTGACCGCCACGCCGGCGGGCAGCGTGACGTTCGCGTCGTTCGGCAGCGCAGGCGCGCTGGCGGCGACCTGGTTGAGCAGGATGCGCCCGTTGAACGGCAGCGAGACCGCGTCGCCCACGATCGGGCCCTGAAAATCCACCACCAGCGTCCAGGCCCCCGCGGGCGGGTTGATCGTGTTCACCGTCAGCGACGGCCCCTTGATCCCGCCGATGTTGTTCTGCCCGAAGCCGCGCGTCGCACCGTCCGGCCCGACCAGGTAGGCGCCCACGTTCTGGCCGAAATCCTTGGTCAGCGTGAGGTTCGCCGTGATCGCGCTGTAACCGGCGGCCAGGTCGAACGCGTAGTACGACACCTGGCCCACATTGCCCGGCCGGCCGTTGCCGCCCGTCAGCACGCCGCTGAACGTGCCGCCCTTCGCCAGTGACACCAGGCTGCGCAGCGTGACCCCCACGGAGCTGTGTTCCGCGCCAATCGTCGCGTCCGCGCCATCGGCCGAAGACGCGAACACGATGGAGCCGGCGGCGTCGCCAGGGGTGGGCGGCGTGCTGGCCGTCACGTTGACCGACCGGCTCTGGCCGGGCGCCAGCGTCAGGGACGAAGGCGAGACGGTGGCGAACGGCACGAAGCTCTGCGTGTAGGCCTTCCATTGCACGCTGCCCTGGAACGGGCCGCTTGCGTCGGCGCGGGCAAAGATCACCCCGGTCCACTTGCCGGGCGTCGGCGCGCGCACGTCCACCGAGCCGAAATTCCCCACGCCCTGCGGCAGCGTGTAGGCGGCGAAGCGGCCTTTCGGGTCGATCAGGCTGAGCTGGCCCGCCCGCCCGTTCACCGACTGGTAGGCGATCGAGGCATACAGCCTGTCCGCACCCGCCGGCACGTTGATCGCAATGGTCGCATAATCCTCCGGCGCGCCCGTGAAGCTCAGGAATTGCGGGTTGGCGCCAGGCGCCAGCACCACGGCGCCGTGCTGCACGTTCTGCGGCGTGCCCAGCGTGCGGCCGGCCACCGATACGGTCTGCGCGGACGCCCCGGTGTTGGTGACGCCCACGCTCCAGCTCTGCGTGCTGCCCGGCTCGCCCACCGCGTTGAGCTGGGTCTTCGACAGCAACAGCCCAGGCGCCACCGCCGTCGGCGCGCCGTCCCGGGTGTGCAGCGACTCGGCGATCACCACCGCCTTGTAGGTGTCCAGTATGCCGGAGCCCTGCTCGTCGGCCGGGATGCCCAGGTCGTTCGCCGAGCTGGTGATGATCGCCTTCACCAGGGCCGGCGTGGGCGAGTTGCCGTTATGCGTGTTGCGGTAAGCCTCGATCACCAGGGCCGCGGCGCCGGCGGTCAACGGTGCGGACTCGCTCGTCCCGCCGCTGTCGGCGAAGCCGGAGGGCTGGCCGAACAGGTTGGTGCAGCTCAGCGGCGAGCCGGGTATCGCGGTGCAGGAGATCCAGTTGAGGTCGCCCGGCGCCACCAGATCCACGGTGCGGCCGGATTGCTCGAAGCCGGACGAGCTCAGCGCGCTGATGTTGTCGTCGAGCCAGCCGGTGGTGGCGAAGGCGCGCGAGCCGGCATAGCCGGTCTGGGCGTATTCGCGCAGCGTGGTGGTGGCGCCCGCGGCGATCACCTGCGGGTCGCTGGCGGGCGAGCCGATCGGCATGGTGAACTGGTTCGCCGTGCACGGCACCAGCCTCAACAACACCAACCTGCT
>CAHJWU010000308.1 GCA_903643085.1 Rhodospirillales bacterium | reverse complement strand
CTGGCCCACCGGCTGGACGTGACGGACGCCGCCTCGGTCGCCGGCTTGCCGGCCAGCCTGCCCGCAAGCTGGCAGGCGATCGACGCCCTGGTGAACAACGCCGGCCTGGCCCTCGGTCTCGCCCCGGCGCAGCAGGCCGACCTGGCCGACTGGGACCGCATGGTCGCCACCAACGTCACCGGCCTCCTGCACGCCACCCACGCGCTGCTGCCAGGCATGGTGGCGCGCGACCGCGGCCACGTCGTCAACCTCGGCAGCATCGCCGGCACCTACCCCTACCCCGGCGGGCACGTCTACGGCGCCACCAAGGCGTTCGTCCGCCAGTTCACCCTGAACCTGAAATCGGACCTGGTCGGCACCAACGTGCGCGTCACCGACATCGAGCCCGGCCTGTGCGGCGGCACGGAGTTCTCCGAGATCCGCTTCGGCGGCGATACCGGACGCGCCGCCGCCGTCTACCAGGGCACCACGCCGCTCACCGCGCAGGACATCGCCGAGGCGGTCGCCTGGGTGCTGAACCTGCCCAGGCACGTCAACATCAACCGCATCGAGATGATGCCGACCTGCCAGGCTCTGGGCCCCTTCAACATAAAGCGCGCCACCCCGTGAAACCGCGCCACGCCCGCAAGCTGCTGGACCGCTACCGCGTCACCGACGGCGCCCGCTTCACCCTCGCCGATCACCAGCCCGACGATCGCGGCGGCGACCTGGTGGACCACGGCAGCATCGAGGACCTGCTGAAAGCCGGCGTCGCCCGCCTCGCCGAACTGCAGACCCGCCTCTACGCCGACGACAGGTGGTCGCTCCTCCTCGTGCTGCAGGCGATGGACGCCGCCGGCAAGGACGGCACCGTCAAGCACGTGATGACGGGCATCAACCCGCAAGGCGTGGACGTCACCGCCTTCAAGCAGCCAGGCCCCGTCGATCTCAGCCACGGCTTCCTGTGGCGCGTGCAGGCCCACGCGCCCGCCGCCGGCCGCATCGCCATCTTCAACCGCAGCCACTACGAGGACGTGCTGGTCAGCCGCGTGCACCCCGCGCTGCTGGACCATGCGCACCTCCCCGACGCCGCCCGCGGCAAGAAGTTCTGGAAACACCGCCTCGAAGACATCGTGGCGTTCGAGAAATACCTGACGCACCAGGGCACGGTGGTGCTGAAGGTGTTCCTCAACATCAGCCGAAACGAACAGCGCCGCCGCTTCCTCAGCCGCATAGACGAGCCGCGGAAGAACTGGAAGTTCAGCGCGGCGGACCTCAAGGAACGCGATTTCTGGGACGCGTACCAGGACGCCTACCAGCACGCGATCGCCGGCACCGCATCGCCTGACGCACCGTGGTTCGTGGTGCCGGCGGACAACAAGCCGTTCGCCCACCTGATCGTGGCGGAGGCCATGGTCGAGGCGCTGGATGCACTTAACCTGAAGGAGCCGTCGCCTCCCGCGGAGGAGTGCGCGCGTCTTGCCGAAGCGCGTAAGACGCTGGAGGACGAGAAGTAAGCAAGGCCTTCTTTTTTGAAAAAAAGAAGCAAAAAACGTTTACTCCGGCTGTCGCGGACTTTTCAGCAGCCGCCGACAGGGAGCAAAGTCTTTTGCTTCTTTTCTTCAGAAAAGAAGGCCTTTTTTTCTCACGAGGCCGGCAGCAGAACCTTGTCGATGACGTAGATCACCCCGTTGCTCTGCCGGACATTGGCGATGGTCACGTCGGCCACATCGCCCTTGCCGTCCGTCACCGTCAGGTCATGCCCGCTCATCGCCACCGTCAGCTCGTCCCCTTGCACCGTCTTCAGCTTGGCCGTACCGCCGCCTGCCTTGATCATCTTCTTGAGCTTGCCCTCGATCAGGTCGCCGGGCACCACGTGATACGTCAGTATCGCCGTCAGCTTGGCCTTGTTCTCGGGCTTCAGCAGCGTGTCCACGGTGCCGGCCGGCAACGCGGCAAACGCCTCGTTTGTCGGCGCGAAGACGGTGAAGGGACCGGGCCCGTTCAGCGTATCCACCAGGCCGGCCGCCTTCACAGCGGCGACCAGCGTCGTGTGATCCTTGCTCTGGGACGCATTGGTCACAATCGTCTTGGACGGATACATCGCCGCACCGCCCACTTCCACCGTATGTTCGGCAAGAGCTGCGGTGGAAGACATCAGGAAAAGCACCGCCGCGGCGGCATGGGCTATCTTCATGTAACGATCTTTCAGACGATGACGGCCGGGCCTGGCCGATGATGCTGGATCGGGCCGTTCCGCGTGAGTGGATGCATTCTTGCACGAAACCGTGAGATCGGCTCTGGCCCGTGGGCGTAACGCGCTAGGTTGACCGCATGCCGGACTATTCGCACGAGTCGCAGCACCAGGGCCGCGTCGCCGGGGTGGACGAGGTGGGCCGTGGCCCGCTCGCCGGCCCGGTGATGGCCGCCGCCGTCGTGTTCACCGCTGGCGTCCCCCCCGCGCTCGCCGGCCTGCTCGACGACTCCAAGAAGCTGACCGCCGCCCAGCGCGAGGCGGCCTACGCCGCCCTGCTCGCCTGTCCGTCCGCCGAGATCGCCGTGGCCGCCGCCTCCGTCGCCGAGATCGCCCGGCTGAACATCCTGCACGCCGCCATGCTCGCCATGGCGCGCGCCGTCCTGCGCCTGCCCACGCCGCCGGACGTGGCGCTGGTGGACGGCAACAGGAAGCCGCCGCTCACCTGCCACATACGCTGCGTGGTCGGCGGCGACGCGCTGTGCCTCTCGATCGCCGCCGCCTCCATCGTGGCCAAGGTGGTGCGCGACCGCGCGATGGTCCGCCTGTCCGCCCGCTTCCCGCTCTACGGCTGGGACAGCAACGCCGGCTACGCCACCGGCGCCCATCGCCGCGCGCTGCTGGCGCACGGCGCAACCCCGCACCACCGCGAAGCTTTCGGCACGGTGCGCGGCATGCTCACGGACGTGATACCGCCACGTGTTGAGAGTAAAACCTAGAGAGCAGGCAGCCCGTTTTTGAAAAAAGAATCAAAAACGTTCGCCCCCGCGCATATGCCGCACCCGGGTTCTTCTGGATGAAGCAAGGCGCCCAAGCTCGCGCAAGGATCAAAAGTTTTTTGCTTCTTTTTTGCAAAAAAGAAGGCCTTTCTCCCTTGCCCAAGAGTCCGCCTGAGGGCGGCTGATCAATAAAAACCGCCATCTTCCCTGCAGGCAAAAATCCCTGTCCGCTATCGCGCGAGAGTCCTTCCGCCGACAGCGAGCAAAAGTTTGGTCCTCCTCAAAAAAGGACTGCCTGCCTCACTCACTAGCCCCCCGTAACGCCCCCCCCGCCGCCAAAGGACACAACGGCAGGCAAGCCGCCGCGTAAGCCGCCAGCAGCAACAGATGCGGCCGTGCCGGCAGCCCCGCCGCCGCCGCATCCGCCGCCGCCGCGCCAAAGATCAGCACCGGCACTGTCAGCGGCAGCACCAGTATCGGCAGCAGCACGCCGCCCCGCCGCGCCCCCAGCACCAGCG
>CAHJWU010000307.1 GCA_903643085.1 Rhodospirillales bacterium | reverse complement strand
GATCGCGTTCCAAACGAACCTGCTGGCGCTGAACGCCGGCGTCGAGGCGGCGCGGGCCGGGGACGCCGGGCGCGGCTTTGCGGTGGTGGCGAGCGAAGTGCGGGCGCTGGCGCAGCGCTCCGCCGAGGCGGCAAAGGAGATCAAGGCTTTGATCTCGGCTTCGGCGCAGCAGGTCGGCTCGGGGGTGAAGTTCGTCGGTGAAACCGGCGAGGCGCTTTCGCGCATCGTGGCCCAGGTCGCCGAGATCAACAGCGCGGTGGTGGAGATCGCCAGCGCGGCCCAGGAGCAAGCGACGGGCCTGGCCGAAGTCAACACCGCCGTGAACCAGATGGACCAGGTGACGCAGCAGAACGCCGCCATGGTGGAGCAGAGCACGGCCGCTTCCCACGCGCTTGCCGGGGAAGCCGACGAACTCGCTCGTCTCATGGGTCGTTTCCAGCTTGGGCAGGAGGAGGGGGGCATGCCCACGAATGTCGAGCCGCTACGCCGTCCAGCCAAAGCTGCGCCGCGCCCGGCCAAGCCCGCCGCTGCCCTGAGGGTCGTCGCACAAGGTGGCCGGGGCCGCGAAGCCGCCGCACGCAAGCCCGTGGCCGCCGCTGCCGAAGAAGGCTGGCAAGAGTTCTGACGCAGAGATGCGGCGGCCTGCCGGACCCGGCGGGCCGCCGTCACGCTGTCATCACCCATCCCAGCCACGTCAGGACACATCCATGCAAGATCCGTCAGATCACGGCCGTGAGCTGATCTCGTTCCGCATCGGTGCGCAGGAGTTCTGCATCGGCGTCAATGTCGTGCGCGAAATCCGCGGCTGGACCGAAGCCACTCCGCTGCCGCATGCGCCGTCCTACGTGCGCGGGGTCATCAACCTGCGCGGCGCAGTGCTGCCGATCATCGACATGGCCGAACGCCTCGGTTTGCCTGCTTCTGAGCCGACGCCGCAGCACGTTATCATCGTCGCCGAAATCGGTGCTGAAACGGTCGGGCTGCTGGTGAGCGCGGTGTGCGGCATCCTGACCGCCACCGAGCAGATGATTCAGCCCACGCCGGACATCGCTTCCGGCTCATCCAAGGCCTATGTGCAGGGCCTGCTCACCATTGAAAATAGGATGATCGGCCTGCTGTGCGCCGAAACACTCGTTTCGCGCCACCTGCACGCGCAGCAGCTTGAACCAGCCTGAACAACATCACGGCGAGAAGAACGACAAACGGCCGCCAGACCGTTGATGAACTCGGGCGTTCCCAGGCTGGAGCGTCGCGGGTGGTTTTCAACCAATCAGGTTCTCACCTTGCAGACGCGACACCAACGCCTCGTTCTATTATTGCAGAACAGTCACTCGGCATCGCAGCCGCGGGAAGCGCTGGGTTCGGGCCAGGCGGGCGCGGTTGTGCGGACGGTCCGGCTATCCAGCCGCCGCTCGGGCCTCGCCGTCTCGCCTGTCCACTTCGCGCATGGTTCCCCACTGGCGGCTGCTGAGGCAGAAATTCCAGCGGCGCCATGCCGCCGCACGCGCTGACCGAATCCGGCTTCCTTCTTGCGTGTCGCGGACCCGGTGCACCTCGCCACTCTGCGTCATGGCGCCGGAGGTCCTTTGGCCGGGGTGGCGAGCGGTGGGCAAGGCCGGGTCCTGCGGCGCAGCCGGCGCAGCCGCAAGATGAGCCAGCGCCGGCCAATCCGCAGCTTCTGGTCGAAATCGGTAGGCGTCTCGCGCCGGAGCGTCCGGGTCACGACCATGCTATGCCGCTGCGCCGCACGCAGCAGCCGCAGGTGGTCGGCGAGACGGTCGCGGAAAATCGCCTCGTCCGCGCCGGTTTCCTGCAGCTCCACCAGCGCCTCCGCTTGGGCGACAAGGTTGCGGACGGCACTGTAGTACTCGATTACCTGGACCGCGGCCCGGGTCGAGAACAGCCCGACATTGCCGGACACGTTGTTGAACACTGACATGTCGGCGTTGCTGAAGCGGACCTTCGGCAGGCGATATGTCCGAAGATCGCCCATTCCCGAGCGGAACAAGCCGTAGTATTGGCGCGACCGGCTTTCCAGCGCCTTGATCTCCGCCAAGAGCGACAGCCCGTAGGTCCGCCGCTGCCGCAGCCGCTGGCGGCTGTAGTTCATGAGCGTGCCGACATAGCCGGTGAAGACGCTGACCCCGGCTGACAGCACGACCGTCATGACCGAGACGTCCGCCATTCTCTCACCCTAGCCCGATGCAGGCGTGACAATAGCAGGGGTTCACACGTCATTGAACCAACGCCGCAATCCGCAGGCGGCTGCCGAGTAAATGTATGGGGGTCATGCTGTTGACCTCGGCCGGGCATAGCTCAGCCATGGAAATAGACATGCGGTTTCTAGACTGCGGACGCCTATTCCACGGCGGCCAACAACGGCCAGACAAGATGCCGATTGCTCAGACATCCTCCGTCAACGCCTCGGTTCAGCACAGCCCAGCTCTGCTTGACATGACCGGCCGCGGAAATGATGGTCTGCGCCAGCCGGCCGCGAGCGGGACTGTCTGCAAGCCGCGCCGCATGTTGCACCGCGTCCGCAACTACGCTGGAAACGTTTCGAAACGCGCGTGACGGAGGCTGGAACGTAATGACTGAACAGGGATTGACCGCCGATACAAATGCCTCGCCTGCGGAGTCCAACGCGGGTGTCATCCCGGCGCCCCCATGCACCTTGGTGATCTTCGGGGCCGGCGGCGATCTGACCAAGCGGCTGCTGATGCCTGCGCTCTACAACCTTTCCGGCAGCCGGCTCCTCCCGGACGCCTTCAAGGTCATTGGCGTTGACCGGGTGCAGCAGAGCGATGACGACTGGCGCCGCGGCCTGACCGAGACCATGCAATCATTCACTAGGGACAAGACCGCCGAGTTCTATACGCCGAAGCTCGACGATGCCGCCTGGGGCTGGGTGCAGCAGCGGCTGGCATACATGCCGGGCGATTTCAGCCAGGACGAGACCTTCGCCCACATCGGCAAGGCGATCGGCGAGGGCAGCGCCGTGTTCTACCTCGCCGTTGCCGCGCGGTTCTTCGCCACCGTGGCCGAGGGGCTCGGCAAGGCCGGCCTGCTGAAACAAACCGGCGACCAGTTCCGCCGCCTGGTAATCGAGAAGCCGTTCGGTGCCGACCTGCCGTCGTCGCAGGCGCTCAACGCGAGCATCCTCAAGCAGGCCGACGAAAGCCAAGTCTTCCGCATAGACCATTTCCTGGGCAAGGAAACGGTGCAGAGCATCATGGCCGTGCGCTTCGCCAACGGCATGTTCGAACCGACCTGGCGGCGGGAATACATTGACCACGTCCAGATCACCGCCGCGGAAACGGTCGGCGTGGAAGAGCGCGGGGCCTTCTACGAGCCGACCGGGGCGTTGCGCGACATGGTGCCCAACCACCTGTTCACCCTGCTGTGCACGGTCGCCATGGAGCCGCCCAACTCGTTCGACGCCGAGGATGTGCGGACGGCGAAGGCCAGCGTGGTCGAGG
>CAHJWU010000306.1 GCA_903643085.1 Rhodospirillales bacterium | reverse complement strand
CCAGCGCGCGCAGCGCGTCCGCCATCAGCGTGCCGCGGCCCGGGCCTGCTTCGACCAGGTTGAACGGGGATGGCGCGCCCATCTGCCGCCAGACGACGGCGGCCCAGGCGCCTATCAGCTCGCCGAACATCTGGCTGATCTCCGGCGCGGTGGTGAAATCGGCGAACGGGTCATGGGTGGCGTAATAGGCGGCGTTGGCCCTGGCCATGAAGGCGTCCAGGCGTTCAGCGGGCACGGCGGCAAGGCCTGCTTTGAAATGCGAAAAACTCCTGTTCCTGTCGGTGCTGGAACGCGTTGTGCCGGCCTTGCGCGGGCCTCTCCGGCGGCGACGGAGACACACATCCGCTTCGTTTCAAGAACGGCCTTGCCTGCCTGCTCAAGCGTCCAGAGCCGCGGCCGGCCGGGACCGGGCGAACAGCATCAGCCCCACCCCCGCCAGGATCATCGGCAACGACAGCAGCTGACCCATGGTGGCGCCGCTCCACAGGTAGCCGAGGAACGCGTCCGGCTCGCGGAAGAACTCGCCGACGATGCGCGCGATGCCGTAGCCGATCAGGAAGATGCCCGTCAGCGTGCCGAACCGCGCGCGCAGGCGGGGGCTGCGCGCGCACGCCCAGACCACCACGAACAGCACCAGGCCCTCCAGCAGCGCCTGGTAGAGCTGGCTGGGGTGGCGCGGCACCCCGTCTCCGGAGCGGGGGAACACCATGCGCCAGGGCAGCCAGTCCGGCGCCGGCCGGCCCCAGAGCTCGCCGTTGATGAAGTTGGCGATGCGGCCGAGGAACAGGCCGATCGGGGTCACGATCGCCATGCGGTCCGCGAAGCCGAGTATCGGGATGGCGTTGCGGGCGCAGAACAGGACGATGGCGGCGACCACGCCGAGCATGCCGCCATGGAAGCTCATGCCGCCGTCCCAGACCCGGAGGATGTCCAGCGGGTGCGCCAGGTAGTGGCCGGGCTGGTAGAACAGGCAGTAGCCGAGCCGGCCGCCAAGCACCACGCCGAGCGTGGCCCAGGTGAGGAAATCGTCCGTCTGCGGCAGGGTGGCGACGGCGGGCGGCAGGCGCACCAGGCGCCGCATGACCTGCCAGCCGGTGACCAGCCCCACGATGTAGGCCAGCGCGTACCAGCGTATCTGCAACGGGCCCAGATGGAGCAGCACGGGGTCGAACTGCGGAAATTGTAGCGGCGCGCTCATTGATGGGGTTTGCCTGACTTATACCGGACGGCGTTGAGGTTGACGCTTGGCGGGAGGCCGCTCTTTGTTGGACGTGCCGGAAGATTTTTGTCCCCCTCGCATTCGCGGCGTTCGCGCGCCGGACAGGCACGCAGGCTGCGCCTGCAGGGGAGCAAACTTTGCTGGTCTTCAGGACGGCCCTGCCTGCCGCCGCCGGCACCCGCCCGCGAGGCGGCTGCCACTGGCAAAAACCCGCTCAATGGTAGGGGTTCGCCTGGCTGAGGTAGTCCCGCACGTAGCGGCCGACGCCGTCCTCCAGGGACGTGAAGGGTGCCGCGTAGCCGGCGGCGCGCAGGCGGTCCGTGCGCGCGCAGGTGTAGGACTGGTACTGGGCGGAGAGCGCGTCCGGCATGTCCACGAAGGCCACGTCGCACACGCGATTGCTGGCGGTGGCCACCGCATGCGCCATGTCCAGATAGGTGCGCGCGACGCCGGTGCCCACGTTGAACAGGCCGCACACCGCGGGGTTGTCCAGCAGCCACAGCATCACCGCGGCGCAATCGCCCACCCAGATGAAGTCGCGCTGCTGGGCGCCGTCCGGCAGATCGGCGTGCGCGCTGCGGAACAGCGTGGCGGGACGGCCGGCGGCCAGCTCGTCATGCTTGACCTTCACCACGGAGACCATGCCGTTCTTGTGATATTCGTTCGGCCCGTAGACGTTGAAGAACTTCAGCCCGGCCCATTGCGGCGGCGCCGGGGCGCCACGCCGCAGCATGTCCGCCACACGCAGGTCAAACACGTGCTTGGACCAGCCGTACAGGTTGAGCGGCTCCAGGCCGGGCAGCGCGGCCGGGTCGTCGTCGAAGCCGCCGGCGCCGTCGCCATAGGTGGCGGCAGACGACGCGTAGACGAAGCGCACGCGATGGCGGGCGCACCAGGTCCACAGTTTGAGGCTGAGCTCCACGTTGGTGCGCCAGACGTGGTCGCCGTCCGTGGCCAGGGTGCCGCTTATGGCGCCCATGTGGAACACCATCTCCAGCGGCGGGTCGGTGGCGAGCCAGGCATCCAGCTCGCCGGGGTGGACGATCTGCACAGGCGGGTGGCGGGCGATGTTGCGCCACTTGCCGTGCGCGCCCAGCCGGTCCGCGATCACCGTCTGCAGGCCGCGCCGGGTGAGCTCGCCTTGCAGGTAGCTGCCGATGAAGCCGGCGCCGCCGGTGACCAGGATCATGCGGCGGCTTTATAGGGGCCGGCCCGGATGATACAAACCCGCCACACGGCGCGCATGCCGGACGAAAGGCACCACCATGGCTGAACGGCCCCGCTTCCTGGAAGACATCGCCGGCGTGGCCGGCGGCGCGCTCTCCGCCCTGGCCGGGCTGCGCGACGAGACGGAGGCGCTGATACGCGCCCGGGTGGACGAGACGATACGCAGGCTGGAGCTGGTGCGCCGCGAGGAGCTGGACGCGGTGGCGGAACTCGCCGCGCGCGCGCGGGCGGGACAGGAGGCGGCCGAAGCCCGGGTTTTGGCTCTGGAGGCGCGGATCGGGGTTTTGGAGGGGAAGTAAGCAAGGCCTTCTTTTTTGCAAAAAAGAAGCAAAAAACTTCTGTCCCGGCGCCTGCACGGGGGCCCTGCCTGATCCTGCAGGCACGCGCTCTGGCAGAACCAGGCGATGCCGCGGTGCAGGCGGGGAGCAAGAGTTTTTTGCTTCTTTTTTGCAAAAAAGAAGGCCTTGCTTAACTTCACCGCACCGCACACCAACAATTTGCAAATGCCGCCCCGAAAAGCCCAAGCTCCCCGGTCTGCCAACGAGGGAGCCCAGCCATGACCGTAGCCGCCATCCTGCGCCACAAAGGCACCGACATCGCCGCCGTGGCGCCGACCGCCCGCATCTCCGAGGTCACCACCGCGCTTGCCGAGCGCCGCATCGGCGCCGTTCTGGTGCGCGACGCCGCCGGCCAGCTCCTGGGCATCGTCAGCGAGCGCGACATCGTGCGCTGCCTGGCCCGCAGCGGCGCCGCCTGCCTGGAGATGACCGCCGCCCAGCTGATGACCAGCCAGCTCCACACCGTGCCGTCCGCCACCAGCACGAGCGAGGCGCTTGCGCTGATGACGAGCAGCCGCATACGCCACCTGCCGGTGATCGAGGGCGGGCAGCTCGTGGGCCTCGTCAGCATAGGCGACGTGGTGAAGGCGCAGCTCGACGATCAGGCCCACGAGGTGGACAGCCTGCGCGCGTATGTGGCGGGGTCGGTTTAGCGCCACCGACGGCGGCCGCTGCGGGGACCGCGGAACCGCCACGCCCGCCGGGGCGCGGCGCCCGCGCCAGGGCAGCCGTCTCCGCACGATCCGGGA
>CAHJWU010000305.1 GCA_903643085.1 Rhodospirillales bacterium | reverse complement strand
CCGCCGTCTCGCCCTCGAAGGCCACGGGCGAGACCCAGGCCTGGCCGCCTTGCACCACCGCCGCGCAAAGCGCCGCCACAGGCGCCGAGCCGGCGGGCGGGCGGGCGCACAGCACGGCCAGTTCGGAGCGGTTGACGATGCTCCAGCCCTGCGCGCGCAGCATGGCGGCGAGCGTGGCGGCCAGTTCGACGGCGCGTTCCAGGTAGCACGCGTAGCCGTCCCATCCGCTGCAGGCCAGCGCCACGAACAGGCGCAGCCCCAGGAAGCGGCGCGACCACTGCAGGCTGTTCACGTAAGGGTCGAGCTCGCCTGCGGCCGACGGCATGCAGGGCATGGACGCGTGAAACGCCTGGTTCTGCACGCCGGGATGGGCGGTCAGGAAGATGCCGCAGCCCATCGTGGTCGCCAGCCATTTATGCGCGTCTATGGTCACCGAATCCGCGCTGGCGAGGCCGTCCAGCAGCGGACGCAGCCGGTCGGAGAACAGTGCCGCCCCGCCCCAGGCCGCGTCCACGTGATGCCAGGCGCCGTGCCGGCGCGCGAGGCCGGTGCAGGCTTCGATCGGGTCGATCATGCCAGCGCCGGTGGTGCCCGCGGTGGAGACGATCATCACCGGCATGATGCCGGCTTCCTGGTCGGCAGCGATCTGGCCGGCGAGTGCCGCGGCATCCATACGCCCGGTGCCGTCCGTGGCGATCAGGCGCACCGCCGAACGTCCGATCCCGACCTGGTGGGCGATCTTCAGCCAGGCCAGGTGGGCGGCGGCGGAGACGTAGACCGCCGGCGGCCGGGCAAAGGCGCGCGCGCCTCGCTCGCCGAACGCCTGGTCGGCGTGGGTCAGGGCGCAGATCATCGCGGTGGCGTTCGCCTCGGAACCGCCGGTGGTGAAATGCCCCGCCGCGGTGGCGAACCCCGCCCGGTCCGCGATCCGGCGTATCAGATGCGCCTCCACCGCCACCGGAAAGGGCGAGGTGACGTGGGTGGCAAGCTGCGGGTTGAACGCCGCCACCACCTGCTCGGCGCATTGGGCGGGGAAGCTGGGCGTGGGGTTGAACAGGCCGAAATAGCGCGGGTGGTCCACGTGAACGACGCCGTCCGCCATCTGCTCCACCACCCAGGCGAGCACGTCCTGCAGCGGGCTGGACGAGCGGAAATCCCAGCGGCGCAGGCGGCCCAGCGCGTCGTCGAAGCTGACGGTGGCGCCGACCGGGCCTGCCGCAATGCGCGCCCGCGCCGTTTCCAGCAGCGCCGTGAGACGGGATCCGGTGGCGCGCCTCTCCGCCTGGCCGGGAAACAGGTGGCTCTCGGGCGGCAATCCCTCCGGCCAGCGGCGCAGCCGGCCGGGCGTTTGGTCCTCCGGTATCGGCCTGGCCCTCGCGCGCCTATTCGGCGGCATCGGCGCAGGCGAGCTGCGGCTGCAGGCCGGGCGCCGCCGCCACGAACAGGTCGAGGAACGCCGTCCACAGCGGCAGCACGCGGTCGTCGGGCACGATGTGGCGGCTGAGCGCGCCGTGGCCTGCCTGCTCGTCGCTGTCGAAACGGATGTGCTCGGTCAGGAAATGCCGGAAGGCAGCCAGCCCCGGGCCGTCCCAGTCGGGCGCCTGCAATATGGCCCGGAACACCGCCTCCAGGCCGCCATCCTCGTAGCTGGTGATCGCCAGCGCCCGGTGCAGGTCCGGCAACGCGCGGGTCGCTCGCAGGTAGCGCTCTCCCGACTGTTGCAGCCGCGCACGCCGGACCGGATCGATGTCCGAGGCGTTGACCGCGCGGCGCATGAACTCGTCATGGTTCATCCGCTCGCCGGGCGCCGCGATGCCGGGGAAAGGCGAAAGGTTTGCGGTGTCGCATTCCTCGCGCTTCAGCTGCGCGAGCAGCCGGTCGTCGCCGAACAGCTGGCAGGCGATCTCCAGGCTCTCGCGGAACTGCACGGAGAAATAGTAGTAGGCCGACTGCACGCAGGCCAGCTCGTCGACGGAGAGTTCAGACCAGGAAAGACGCACGATCCGGTCGACGACCTGGCTGTAGCGGTGTTCAACGGTTGTGGGCACGATCTGGCTCCTTGCACGGTACATCAGGTCCGCAAACGCGCCGGCACGGCTATGCTCCTCGCCAGCCGCCCACACTCTGGCGGGACGTGCGCAATCTAGCGGCGTTCAAAACGCGCGGATGATGCAACCATCCTCCTGGCTCTAGTGCGGGCGCGCTATGGCCGGGGCGGGCCTGTCGTTCGCGCGGCGGGTGGCGCAGGCAAGGCCTTCTTTTTCGAGAAAAAGAAGCAAAAAGCTTTTATCCGTGCTGTCGCGGAACGTTGCGGCGTATCGATCCGCGACGCGCGCCCGCCGGTGACAGCAGCTCTCGGTTTTTAGAGTTCGTTGAAAACATGGCCTGGCGGGTGAGCTGGCGCGTCGCGAGCAGCGAAGCGGAGTTGCCGCTGGGCGATGCGCACCGGGGCACAGCGAAAGCGCGTCAGCTAAGCCGCCGGAGGCGTTTTGAACAGACTCTCACCATAAGGGACTGCCTAATCTGGCACAGTCGGCGTGCTGCCGGACGCACACGCGCGCCGAAACTGCGCAAAGACAAAAGTTTTTTGCTTCTTTTTTTCAAAAAAGAAGGCCTTGCCTGCTTACACAACACTCCCGACCCGGCCGGCCGCCGGCAGGTGCTACAGCCCGAGCGCCCCGCCATCGGAGCGCGGATCGTGCACCGCCGCCACCCGGCGGGAGCCGGGATGGCGGACGAGCATGCCTGCATGGCCGAAAGTGTCGGCGCGGGTCGCGTCCAGCGGCTCCATCTGGTGGCCCATCGCCTGCAGCGCCGCCACGCGCGCCCGATCGAACCCCTCCTCCGCCTTCACGCTGAGCGAAGCCGCACCCCAGGTCCTGCCGTAGAGCAGCCGGGGCGCCGCCACCGCGTCCGCCGGAGTCATGCCGTAATCGGCGTACCGGGTGTAGATCTGCGCCTGGAACTGCGGCTGGCCGTCGCCGCCCATCGAGCCGTAGGCCAGCACCCGCCCGTCGTCGAACGCCGCGAGTGCGGGGATCAGCGTGTGGAACGGGCGCCGTCCTGGCTCCAGCGGGTTCACCGCGGCCGGGTCGAGCGAGAACGAGATGCCGCGGTTCTGCCAGACGATGCCGGTACGCGGCAGCACCGTGCCCGAGCCGTATTCCCAGTAGAGCGACTGGATGTAGGAGACCGCCAGCCCGGCCGCGTCGATCGCGCCCATCCACACCGTGCCGCCCTGATCGTCCCGCAAGGGCACGGCGGCGGCGCGTGTCATGTCGATGCGCGCGGCTTCCGCCTGCAGGCGGTCCGGCGTCAGGAAACCGGCCGGATCGTGCAGCAGGCGGGCGAAATCCGTCACCACAAGGTCGCGCAGGGCGAAGGCGCGCTTGGTCGCCTCGATCAGCCCGTGGAAATGCGCCACGCTCTCGCCCTGCGCCACGCCGAGGCGATCGAAGATGCCCAGGATCAGCAGGGCGGCCAGCCCCTGCGTCGGCGGCGGGAAGTTGAACAGCGTCGCGTCGCGTCGGCGCAGCCGCAACGGCGCGCGCTCCGCCAGTGCGTAGGCCGC
>CAHJWU010000304.1 GCA_903643085.1 Rhodospirillales bacterium | reverse complement strand
GGCGCCCGGCGCGCGCAGGGTGAACGCCACGCCGCGGCCCAGGAAACGCAGGCCCGCCACCTCCACCGCGAACGCGGACGCGCCCTGGCACGCCAGCGACACTTCCCGCACCACGCCCGGCTCCAGCGCGCCGGGCAGCGCGTGAAACATCGTGACATGCGCGCCGACCTGCACGCGGTCCGCGGGAAAGTATTGCCGGCGCAGCGCGTCGAACCAGGACTGCGCCGGCTCGTCTAGCTGCAATGTCAGGATCAGCGGCGCGGGATCGGGCGGCATTGGTGGCTAGATGGCTGGATCTGACGCGCCGGCAACTGCCAGCGGCGGCGGCGCTGCATCACTGGCCGATCCGGCTGGACCATTGCTTCATGCGCGTCTGCCTGGATGCGGCTGTCGGCCGCCCCTGGTACGAAGTGATCGCCCGCCCGGCGATCCGCAACGCCAGCGCGGCGCAGTTGGAGCGCGCCGTGGCGGTGGCCGAGGCGGTGCTGGCTGATCCTGGCAGCCTGCCTCTGCGCAATGCCGAGAGCCTCCGGCTACGGGGAAAGCGGGGCAGGACAGGCGTCCTTCCTTGACAGCGCGCAAACTTCTGCAACCGCCGCCCGCGCCAAGTCGAGCCTGTCCTGCCGGGGCGGGGTGCCGGACAGGCGCCAAGATAAGGCGTCGCTGCTTTCTGCAAAGCAGGCGTTACTTCGCCGCACCCACCGCCTCGCGCATCGCCACCTTCCGCCGCCCCCGCCCCGTCACCGCATACACCCACACATAGCTCGCCACGCCCACCAGCAGGTTGGACAGGCAGATGCCCAGAAACACGCCCTGCACGCCCAGCAGCCGCCCGCCCAGCCAGGCCACCGGCACGTTCACCACCAGCGTGCGCGCCACCGACACCACCACCGCGTATAACGGCCGGTTCAGCCCGTTGAACGCCGCGTTGGCGATGGCAATCACCCCCGCCGGCCCGTAGCTGAGCGGTACCAGCGCCAGATACAGCGTGGCCGACGCGAGCACGCCCGCATCCTGCGTGAAGCGGGTGGCCACCCAGTCGCGCGCCACGTACAGAGCCACCGCAAGCAGCGCGCCGAAGCCGGCACAGAACCAGGCGGTGACGCGCAGCGCCTCCTGCACCCGGCCGGTCCGGCCGGCGCCGGCATTCTGCCCGGCAAACGGGTTCATCACGGCGGACAGCGCGAAGAACGGCACCATCGCCACGGACTCCACCCGCGTGCCCAGGCCGAACCCCGCCACCGCCTGGTGGCCATACGGCGCCAGCAGGGCGGTGATCACGCCGGACGCCACAGGTATGACGCAGTTGGTGGCCGCGGCCGGCAGCCCCACGGCCAGGATGCGTCTGGACGAGGCCGCGAACTCCGCCAGGCTCAGCCGGTCGAACGACAGCAGTTGCAACCGCTGCAGCCGCCAGATCGTGGCCACCAGCAGCGGCACCCAGGCGATCAGGCTGGACAGCGGCGCGCCGATCAGCCCCAGCCCGTGCCAGCCGAAGCCGCCCAGTATCGTCAGCGGGGCCACCGCCAGGTTCAGCAGCGAGGAGGCGACCATGGCGGAGCCCTGGAACGTGGCGTCCCCGGCCGCACGGGCGGCGGACAGGCCCACGGTGGCTACCAGCAGCAGGACGGCGCTGGGAAACCACATGCGCAGGTAAGCGGCGATGACGGGCGCCAGGTCCGGCCCCGCGCCCAGCAGCCAGGCCAGCCAGTGCGCGCCCAGCATGCCGGCGGCTGCGCAGGCCACGCCCACGAGCGCGGTCAGTATGAGCGCGTCCGCCACCAGCCGCGGCACGCCCGCTTCGGCTGCCCCTATGGCGCGTGCGATCACCGAGGACGTGCCGGCGCCAAGCCCGATGGAGACGCTGAACACCACCATGGTGACGGGAAAAGCGAAGCTGATGGCGGCCAGCGCGTCCGGCCCGACCCGGCCCACGAACCACGCCTCGGCCAGCCGGTAGCCCAGCAGCGCCAGTATGCCCCAGGCGACCGGGACGGTGAGCCGCACGATCTGCGTGGCCACGTTGCCCTGCGTCATCGGTAGTGGCGGCACGGCTTTGGCGAGGGGACGGGGCACGCTGCGAGACTACGCCCGGCGGTGGGCGAACGGAAGCTTTGCCGCCTGGACAAGGCAAGAAAGCAACGTCTTGTTTTCAGAAATGAGCGCCTGCAATCGGTCAAGCGGGTCGGCTGGTGTGCGGTTGCGAGCACCCGAGCGGCGTGGCCTCCCGTGGCCACGAGCACAGGGGCGCGGTAAACGCGCACCAGACGGCGTCAGAGCGAGTTTGGCAGGCGGCTCAGGCCGCCTCCAACGCCTCCTCGCTTACGAACGCCTCGCTGGCCTCCAGAAGCACCGCCGTCCACACCGCATGGCAACGCGGTCCGAACCCGCCGCCGGCGCTCTCCACCTGCCAGCCGCCGGCAGGGTGGCGCACCAGCGTCATCGGCAACTGGCGCACCTTGGCGCCGTGCGACAGCGTGGCCACGATCCGGCCCGGCGCCGCGCCCTGAATGCAAATGATCTCCATGCCGACACACTCCTGATCTGCGGCCGAGAATGCGCGCCACAGGTTACCGAGCCGTCAACAACACGCTATGGTGAGCAGATGAATGCCACGGTGCGTGCGCGCCTGCTGCGGTTGGCAGCCCTCTTGCTGCTTCCCGGCCTGGCCGCCTCCGCGCTGCTCACCTGGCGCGTGTTCGTGACCGCCCGCGCGGGGGCGGAGGCGGCGCTGCGCGAGACCGCGCGCGGGCTGGTCCAGCTCGTGGACCGCGAGTTCGCCCAGGCGGAGATCCTGCTGCACACGCTGGCCGCGACCCAGGAGCTGCAGCGCGGCGACACGGCGGAGTTCGACCGGCTGGCGCGCGACACCGTTCTGCTGGGCGGCGCCATCGTGCTGGTGGACCAGGCCGGCCAGGAACTGCTGGACACCGGCGTGCCGGCGGGCGTGGCGCTGCCGAAGGGCGCGCCGGTCGCCGGCTGGGCCGCCGAGCATGTGGGGGTGCCGTCCATCCAGGCGATTGCCGCCGCGGACGGCCGCGCCGGCGTCAGCGTGCAGGTGGTGCTGCCGGTCGGCTGGTCCGGACGGCACGTCTATGACCTCAAGCTCGTGCTGCCCACCAGCTCGCTGCAGGCCATCCTGACGCGCGAGAAGCTGCCCGCCGGCTGGACGGCGGCAATCGTGGACTCTGACGGGCTGGTGGCCGCGCGCAGCCGCGATCCGGACCGCTATCTGGGCCGCCGCGCCGGGCCGGGCCTGCTGGCAGCACTGGCGGACTCCGACGAGGGCACGCGCAACGCCACCGGCCTGGAGGGCACCAGCGTGGTGCTCGCCCACAGCCGCTCCGCCACTTCGGGCTGGACGGCCGCGGTCTCGGCGCCGCGCGCGCTGGTGGCGCAGGCCGGGCTGCAATCCACCACCCTCCTCGCCCTGTTCGAGACGCTCGTGATCCTGAGCGGCCTGCTGGGCGCGCGCCGCGTGGCCAGGCGTATCGCCAAGCCTGTGGAGGCGCTGGCGCAGGCGGCGCGGCGGCTTGGCGGCGACGAGAGCTGGGCCCCGGTGCCGCACGGCC
>CAHJWU010000303.1 GCA_903643085.1 Rhodospirillales bacterium | reverse complement strand
CGCCAGCCTGTGGCTGCATCTGGGCGCGTTCGGGCCGCGCCGCGTGGTGACGTCCGACAACGGCCACACGCCGGCGGCGCCTTACCAGCTCGTCAACAACGACCAGAGCCTGCTCGATGCGAGCGACCTGGTGTTCATCGACGCGCCCGGCACCGGGTTCAGCCGCATCGCCGGGCCGGACCGCGAAAAATCGTTCTACGGCATCGATGCCGACGGCCACGCGTTCGCCGAGTTCATCAGCCAGTTCCTCGGCCGCTACAACCGCTGGAACGCGCCGAAATACCTGTTCGGCGAGAGCTACGGCACGACGCGCTCCGCCGTGCTCGCCAACCTTCTGGAGCATGATTACAACATCGACCTGAACGGGGTGATGCTGCTGTCGCAGATACTCGCCTTCGACCTCAGCCCGGACCGCGTGGAGAACAACCCCGGCGTAGATCTGGCCTACGAGCTGGCGCTGCCGACCTATGCGGCCACGGCGTGGTATCACCACAAGCTCGGCGCCAGGCCGCCGGCCGATCTCGGCGCGTTCCTCGGCCAGGTCGAGCATTTCGCGCTGACGGAGTACGCGGCCGCCCTGGCGCAAGGCGCGATGCTGCCGGATGCGGACCGCGCGGCGATCGTGCGGCGCCTGCACGAGTACACCGGCCTGCCCGAAGACTACATCAGCCGCGCCGACCTGCGCGTGGACGGCCACGAGTTCTCCAAGACGCTGCAAGCCGATGACGGGCTGACGACGGGACGGCTGGACGCGCGCTTTTCCGGCCCGGACCTCGATCCGCTGAGCAAAGGCGCGCAATACGATCCGCAATCCGCCGCACTGGGCTCCGCCTACGTGTCGAGCTTCAACGACTACGCGCGGCGGGTGCTGAAATACGGTGCGGACCGCGCGTTCAAGCCCAGCATACGCATCTATCAGAGCTGGAACAGCCAACACCGGCCGCCAGGCGCGCGCATGGCGCTGCCGCAGACGGCCAACGTGTTGCCGGATCTGGCGGCGGCGATGAAGATGAACCCGACGCTGAAGGTGCAGCTCAACACCGGTGTCTATGACCTGGCCACGCCGTATTTCCAAGGCGTATACGAGTTGCGGCATTTGCCGATGGAGCGCCGCCTGCAAAGCAATATCGAGATACGCACCTACCAGTCCGGCCACATGGTGTATGCCCACGCCAGCGCGCTGGCCGAGTTGCACGCCAACGCGGCCGACTTCATCCGCCGCACCGAAAACCCACACTGATGCAGGACGACAGAGCAGAATGAGACAGACACACGGCTTGCGTGCGGCAATGCTTGCGGCGGGCATGCTGGCAGCGGGGATGCTGGCGGCAATGCCCGTATCGATCGCACCGGCCAGCGCGGCCGATCCACCGGCCAAGCCGCACGATCCGGACAAGGAGGCGCCGAAGCCGCCGCATTTCAGGGCGGAGGCGAAGGCGAGCGACGGGTCAGTGACGATAGGCGGCAAGGCGGTCGCGTATCAGGCTGTGGCCGGCACGCTCGTGATACACCCGAAAGGCTGGGACGACGCGGCCAGGTCCGAGAAGGAGGACGGCAAGGAGGACGGCGAGGACGACCATAACCCGACCGCCGAAGCGGCGATGTTCTACGTCGCCTATTTCGCCAAGGGTGCGCCCGTGGAAGGCCGGCCGGTCACGTTCTTCTTCAACGGCGGCCCCGGCTCCTCCAGCGTGTGGCTGCACATGGGCGCGTTCGGGCCGCGCCGCGTCGTAACACTCGACGACAGCCACACGCCTGCGGCGCCCTATCAGGTGGTCAACAACGACCAGAGCCTGCTGGACGCGACCGACATGGTGTTCGTCGATGCGCCGGGCACCGGATTCAGCAGGATTGCAGGCCACGACAAGGAAAAGGCGTTCTACGGCATAGATGCCGACGCGCATGCGTTCAGCGAGTTCATCACGACGTTCCTGTCACGCTACAACCGCTGGAACTCGCCGAAATACCTGTTCGGCGAGAGCTACGGCACGACGCGCTCCGCCGTGGTCTCCAACATGCTCCAATCCGATTACAGCCTGGACCTGAACGGCGTGATCCTGCTGAGCCAGATACTCAGCTTCGACACCAGCGTGGACGGGCCGGAGACCAACCCGGGCATAGACGAGGCCTACAAGCTGGCGCTGCCGACCTACGCCGCCACCGCCTGGTATCATCACAGACTGGGGCCGAACCCGCCAGCAAACCTGCCTGCGTTCCTGGGCGAGGTGGAGCGCTTCGCGATGGGCGACTACACGCTGGCGCTGGCCGCCGGCAACACGCTGCCGGCGGACAGGAAGACCGCCATCATCGGCAAGCTGCACGACTACACCGGCCTGCCCGTGGCCTACATTCGCAAGGCGAACATGCGCATCACCGGCGGCGAGTTCGAAAAGACGCTGCAGGACGATACGGACACCACGACAGGCAGGCTGGACACACGCTTCTCCGGCCCCACGATGGATCCGCTGAGCAAGGAGGCCGATTACGACCCGCAATCCTCCTCGATCAGCAGCGCCTATGTCAGCAGCTTCAACGATTACGTGCGCCGCGTGCTGCATTACGGTGATGGCGTGGCCTACAAGCCGGAGATCGACGTGTTCCGCTGGTGGGACATGCAGCACCAGCCGCCTGGCTCCAACGAGAAGCTGCCGCAATCGGCCAACGTCATGCCGGACATCGCAGCCGCGATGAAGCAAAATCCGAACCTGAAGATACAGCTCAACGCCGGCTATTACGATCTGGCAACGCCATTCTACGAGGGCGTCTACGAGATGCAGCATCTGCCAATTCCGGACCGGCTGGCGGGCAACATCGAATTCAGGCAATACGAGTCGGGGCACATGGTCTATGCGCACCAGGCGGCATTGCAGCAGCTGCATGACAACGTGGCGGGTTTCATCGGGCGGACGCATGCCAAGTAGGCAAAGTCTTTTCGAGAGAGGACGCATAAGCTGCTGTCCCTGGTCGGAGACCAGCCACAGAGGCCGCGACAGCGGAGCCGGGAGACTCTTGCCTCCCTCTCGGAAGAGGCCTGTCGCCGCTTTCCACTGTTGCCCCGAAGTCTCACTTCTCGCCCAAGCGCAGCCAAGCTGTTCCGGCAACGCGCGGATCAGCATAAAGTGATTTCGATGGACTAACTTTCGAGGGCCTGCCGATGACCGTCCGCCGTGGCCGCTGCAACAACATAGGGCTGTGCGAGAACGCGATGCGGCAGCGCACCATCGAGGTGCCGGACGGCGAGCCGTTCGTCTGTCCGAAATGCGAGGCGGAACTTACCGCGGTGTCCGACCGCAAGGTCCGGCGGTCTGCTTCCATTGTGGCGCTGCCTGTCGTGGCGATAACGCTGGCGGTCATCGGCGTGGCCTACGGGGTTTGGGATCTGTATCTGCGGCCGGCCGCCACGCCTGCCGCAGGTATGGCGCCGGCCCAGCCGCAGGTGGCGGCAACGGCACCTACACCCGCGTCGGCACCTGTATCGGCACCCGCGCCGGCAAGCGCAGCCGCACCGGAGGCCGCGGCGGCGGAAGGTCAGGCGCTTGATGGCGACGTTCTGCGCGCCGCGCCGGGGGCCTGTGGCCACCTTCAGGGCGTAGCTG
>CAHJWU010000302.1 GCA_903643085.1 Rhodospirillales bacterium | reverse complement strand
CGGGCGTAGCGGTCGTCCAGGGTGACGGCGCCGGGGGCGCGCGGCAGGCGCCTGTCCTGCAGCAGGTCCATTGTCGCCGGCTCTACGTCCATCGGCCTCATCCCTCACACGCTCATGCGATCCTGAGCTAGAGGCGAGGCTGGCATTGCACAACGCGGCTTGGCAAATACGGTGTGTTGTGCCGGCCGGGGGCGGGCGGCGGGTCATTTCCGCAAAGCTTGGCGCGCAGCGGGCGCAAGAGATGTCCAGGCCGGCGGGGCAGCGAGGAAGACGCGCCCCGCAAGGCTGCGCGACAGCGCAGGCAGCAGCTGGCCTGTTCCCAAAAAGGAAGCCTTGCTTACCCGCCTCGGCTAAGCTCCGACCGCCGCCAGTCCAGGTTCCGACCTCCAGGCCCGCTTGCTGCAGACGGCCGTCCGGCGATGCGCCACCGCCGGCTCGGCCGGCGCGTTCTCGCACACCCACCGCAGGCAGGCCGCCAGGCGGCGGCGTTCCGCCGGATTGTCGCGCACAGCTCCCATCTCGGCCAGAAGAGTTTGCATCATCTCGCGGCCCACCTGGCGCAGAACCGGCACGTGCGCAGGCGGCATGTGAAGCTCCAGGCACTGCGAGACGTAGCGGCAGGCCGCGACGGCGAAGCGGTCGGACGCCTGATCCGCGCCTGCCGCGAAGAACAGCGCCCAGGACTTTGCGACGTTGCCGACATGGTGTTCCAGGGCGAACACCTCGGCCATCACGCAGTAGCAGAACGGGTCACCGCGGCGGACGCCCTCCTTCAGGACGGACAGCGCCCGGCGCCGGCTGGCCTGGTCCCGGCGGGTGGCGAACAGCTGCAGGTAGATACGGCCCAGACGCCCGTGCGCCCCGACCGCGCCGGACGAAGCGGCAAGCTTGTAGCAGCGGACGGCCTCCCCGGTATCCTGGCGCGCGCTTCCCGTCCCGTGCAGCGCACGGTCGCCGGCGGCGAGCAGCGCCTCGGCGGTCAACGCGGCCTGCGGGCAGGCCGACACGGCGCCCGCCTTGCCGGTCTGCAACAGCAGGCGGACGACTTCCGCCGGCGCGCAGGAGAAGAACTCGCGCCGCGCATGCACACGCAAACCGCGCTGGTCGAGCTCGGCATGGATCGCGCGCTCGGCCGCATGGCAATCGGCGAAAGCCTGCTCGTAGGCGACGACGAAGGGCGTGGCGACCCCTGTCACGCCGGACAGCTCCGCCGCGCGGTCATGCGGCGCGCGCGTCGTGCACCCCACCTTGGACAAACCAGGCATGGAAGAGTTCACCATCACATAGACCCAACCCTGTTCCATTGACCCGTCCTCCGTCACCTGGTCCGCTGCCGTCTGGCGTGTATGCGAGCGCGGTTCAGCAACCCTGGGTTACGATGTCGGAAGGTTTACAAGCTGTGAAGGGAACGTATTTCGAACGAAGTCGTTTTATTTCATTTCCAGGTCGAATGTGCGCCACGGGCCGGGTACGCCGTCACTTCACGCTCGCGAGCGTCCCGGCATACCGCGTGTGGGCGGACGGCGCCGACAGGCAAGCAGGCGTTCTTCAGGCAGCGCGCGTCCGGACCCGGACGTCTCAAACTGGGCTCCCAGTCGAAGCCGGAAGGCCGCAAGGTCCGCGTCGGGAGAGGCGAACAGCGGTCATCCGCGCTGGCGTGGAACGTTGACGCATGCGTCCGTGGCGACGTGAGGCGGCCGGCTCGCCGTCCATCGGGCAGGCAGCCCGACCGGCGTGGTCAGAGGGCCGCCAGTACGGCCTCTGCCCGGCTGACGTCGAAGTCGCCAGGCTGCTCGACCGCAAGATGCGTCACCTTCATGTCGTCGGCCACCAGCGCGAAACGCTGGCTGCGCACCCCCATGCCGCGGCTTACCAGGTCCAGCTCCAGCCCCAGCGCCTTGGTGAACACGGCCGAGCCGTCGGCGATCATGAGTATGGAAGGGCTGATCTCCTGCGACTTCGCCCAGGCGCCCAGGACGAACGCGTCGTTCACCGCCATGCAGGCCACCGTGTCGATGCCGCGGGCACGCAGGCTGTCCAGGTTCTCGTTGAAGCCGGGCAGGTGACGGGCGGAACAGGTGGGCGTGAACGCCCCCGGCACGGCGAACATCACCACGCGCTTGCCGCGGAACACGTCCTCGGTGGAAATTTCCCGCGGGCCGTCCGGCGTGGCGCTCATCAGCTTCATGGCGGGTAAGGTGTCGCCCTGCTTGATCATCGGGTGGCTCTCCTGTGCGATGCGGCGCAAGCTGTAAGGGCTCGGTTACGCTCTGTCACCCAGCACGCACGGGGGGACGTTGGCACCGGGCGGGTTGCGCCCCATCTGGGCTTTTCAACCAAGAGCGCGGGACGACGGCACAGGGGATGGGCAGGCGCAAGGCGGAGACGCCAATCCCGGACGAGGCGGATGCCGAGCAGCCGGACGGGCTGCTGACGGGCCAGCTCCTCATCGCCATGCCGACGATGATCACGCCGCATTTCAGCCAGGCGGTGATCTACATTTGCGCGCACACGCCGGAGGGCGCCATGGGCATCGTGCTCAACCGCCCGCTGGCCAGCCCAAGCTTCGGTGACCTGCTGGAACAGCTGGACGTGTCGCCGCAGCCGCCGGTGCGCCAGATCGAGCTCTATCGCGGCGGGCCGGTGGACGCAGCCCGCGGCTTCGTGCTGCACACCGCGGACTGGACCGGCGACGGCAGCCTCATGGTCGATCCGACGATCGCCCTTACGGCCAGCCTGGACGTGCTGAAGTCGATCGCCGACGGCGGCGGGCCGGAGCGCGGGTTCCTGGCCCTCGGCTATGCCGGCTGGGGACCCGGGCAACTGGACCGCGAGATGACGGAGAACGCCTGGCTCTCGGCGCCGGCCAGCATCGACATCGTATTCGACGGGAACCACGAGACGAAGTGGCGGCGGGCCATGGGGATCCTCAAGGTGGACCCTGTGCTTTTGTCGGGCAGCGCGGGGCACGCTTAGGCAGGCAAGGCCTTCTTTTTTGAAAAAAAGAAGCAAAAAACTTTTGCTCCCTGTCGGCGAATCCCGAAATACGCGCTTCAGGTGACTCCCGCGACAGCGGAGCAAAAGTTTTTTGGTTCTTTTTTTCAAAAAAGAACTGCTTGCCTTCCCTTGCCTGCCCTTACTTCCCAAATACCCTGGCACGCGTCGCCTCCTGAGGGACGCGGAAGTTTTGTCGCCTGAGGCATAGGGACACACGACATGGACATGGAAAAGCTCACGGAGCGCACGCGGGGCTTCCTGCAGGCTGCGCAGACGATCGCGATACGCGAATTCCACCAGCGGCTGACGCCGGAGCACCTGCTCAAGGCGCTTCTCGACGACGAGGAAGGTGCCGCGTCCGGACTGATCAAGGCCGCCGGCGGCGACGCCGCGCGCGTGCGCACCGCCAATGATGCCGACCTGGCGCGGATACCGAAGGTCCATGGCGATGGCCAGGGGCAGCCGCAGGCGACGCCCGAGCTGGTGCGCGTGCTGGACGCCGCCCAGCAGCAGGCAACGCAGGCGGGCGACGAATACGTGGCGCAGGATCGTGTGCTGGCAGCGCTCGCAAGCAGCGAGACACCGGCCGGCCGCGCGCTGCGCGGCGCCGGCGCCAACCCGCAGGCG
>CAHJWU010000301.1 GCA_903643085.1 Rhodospirillales bacterium | reverse complement strand
CCCGATGATCAGCACGCGCTCGGGCGCCTGCGCCGCCCAGGCGCCGACCGCGGCACCGAGCGCGCGCACCCGCGCGAAATTCGGCAGGGGAGGCGCCGCGCAATTGACGAAGATCGGGATGACCCGGGAGAGCGGGTGCCGCTCGGAGAGCCATTCGAGCGGCTGGGCCGCGCCGTGGTCGACGTTCATGCTGTAGGAGATCGCCACGTCCACGCCGGCTTCGAGCACGGAGCGCGCCAGGTCGAGCGCGCGGTCCTCGGGTATCTCCAGCGCGCCCCCGGCGGTGCCGTAATCGCCGATGGAGGTGCCCGCGATGCCGATGCAGAACGGCGGCAGCAGCCCGTAGAAGAAGCCGTTCACGTGATCGGGGTAGAGAATGACCGTCAGGTCAGGGCTACGCTCCTCGACGAACGACGCCGCCGCCGAGACCGACGCGTCGAAGCGCGCCTCCAATGCGGGATCGGCGCGGTTGCGATCCTTCAGCGGACTGTGTGACAGGCAGACGGAACCGACGATCATGCAAAACTCCGGGCAGGCGGCGGCCGGGCGAACGAGCGGGATCGAACGGATCGGGCGCGCCCGCCCACGTCGCGCCCGCCCAAGTCACGCCACCATGCATTACGATCGGCAGGCGCCCCGCCTTTGGCAACGCCGAATGCACCGCTGTTCGCCTGGCGAACGATCCAGCCGCCTTATGAGCACATCGCGTAAAAGTTTCCGCGCCGCGCCGCCGTCCGTCCCGCCGGCTCCCGTCAACGCGCCGTCAGGCCGCCATCGACGACGATCGCCTGACCCGTAATGAACGACGCCTGGTCCGACGCCAGGAAAGCCACCACCGCGGCGATCTCCTCCGGCTGCCCCCAGCGCCCCATCGGAACGCGCAGCCGGTCGTTTATCAACGCGTCGCTCTCCTCCCGGGTCGGCTGGAAACGCGCGGTCATCGGCGTCGTCACGTAGCCGGGGCAGACGGCGTTCACGCGTATCCCGTCCTTGGCGTGGCGAAGAGCCGCGTCCTTGGTGGCGCCGATCACGCCGTGCTTCGACGGGCCATACCCCGTGGGGCCGATCGATCCGGTGACGCCCGCGATCGACCCTATGTTGATGACCGAGCCGCCGCCGGATCGCTGCAGCAGCGGCAGGCCCGCGCGCATCGCGCGCCAGGTGGACAGCAGGAACATGTCCACGTTGCGCTCGAAATCGTCGTACGAGTCGGTGCTCGTCCTGCCGGCGCAGTTCACGACCACATCCAGGCGGCCGAACTGCGCCGCGGCGCCCTCGATGCTCTCCCGGACGCAAGGATCGTCCAGCACGTCCACGCGATGGGCCACCGCCTCGCCGCCCTCGCTTCGCACCGATCCGGCGAGGGCGTCCGCCGCCGCCGCGTCGATGTCCGCAATCACCACCCTCGCGCGGCTCGCGACGAACGCGTCGGTGATCGCCCGGCCGATCCCGCTGGCGCCGCCCGATATCCAGCACACTTTCCCGGCAAGGCTTGGATAGACGACGTACTCCATCTGCATCGCGCTCCCGTGTTGGTGTTTGCCGCCTTGAGAAGCAGGCAAGGCCTTCTCTGAAGAAAAGAAGCAAAAGACTTTTGCTCCCACGCGGGTCAAGCCTGCGTATCTGTTCTGGGAGCCGCGAACGCCTTCGATGCCAGGACGGCAACTCCGTACTTAACGAACGCTCCCGCCTGGGAAATCTACTGGAATCTGACCAAGACGTTCGACGAGCGGATATCGGGCTTGCGGCAAATTGAGACACGGCCGGCGCTGCCTTAATACCCGGTATCCGGACCGCGTCGTGAGGCCGGCCGACCAGCAGATACGAGGTGCTGACGTGAACGAAGACGACCTGCAGACCGGATCGCGCGCGTGGATCACGGCGTTCGAGGCGGCCGTCGCGCGATCCGACGCGCCCGGTCTGACGGCCCTCCTCGCCGATCCGTCCTACCTGCGCGACAACGGCGCGCTGACCTGGGACTACAGGCAGTTCCACGGACGCGAGGCGGTCGTATCGACCCTGCTCTCCATCGCCGGCGAGATCCGGCCGCACGATTTCCGCCTGTCAGAAAACTGGCCCGCGCCGCGTCTGCAGACCCTCGGTGCGGCACCGGTCGTCGAGGCGTTCTTCGAGTTCGAGACCAGGCATGGCGCGGGCGTTATGCTGGTTCACGCCCTGCCCGATGCGGCGGCGCCCGGCGGCCTGAAGGTCCGTGCGATCTTCACCCGGCTGGAGCGCCTCCACGCGACCGAGCGCCAGGTGCCGCACCCGCGCGGCCGCGGCTACACGCAGGCGTTCTCCGGACAGACGTGGAAGCAGCATCGCGACGCGCAGCGCGGCCACGAGACCGGCGATCCCGACGTCATGGTGATCGGCGCGGGCCAGTCCGGGCTGACCACGGCGGCCTACCTGCGCAGCTTCGGCGTCAACGTGCTCGTCATCGACCGCTACCCGAGCGTGGGAGACAGCTGGGCGAAACGATACGACGCGCTGGCGCTGCACAATCCGGTGGAGATGAACGGTTTTCCGTTCCTCAAATTCCCGCCGCATTATCCGGAGTACCTCAGCAAGGACCTGATGGGCGAGTGGCTGGACCTCTACGCCCGCTACATGGACCTGAACGTCTGGACAGGAACCGAATTCGCGGCCGCCCGCTTCGACCGCGACAACCGCTGGACCGCCTCCGTCCGCCGCGCCGACGGGACGGAACGCACGCTGCGCCCCGCCCACATCGTGCTCGCCACCGGCGGCATCGGCGGCAAGCCTTACGTGCCGCAGCTCCCCGGCCTCGGCTCTTTCGCCGGCACCGTCCTGCACTCCTCGCAATTCACCAGGACGGCGGACCACACGATCAAAAAGGCGCTCATCGTCGGCGTCGCCACCAGCGCGCATGACATCGCGCGCGACCTGACGGAGAGCGGCGTCGAGGTCACCATGTTCCAGCGCGGTCCGGTCGTCATCACCAACGTCGAGACGGCCAACCTTGCTTACGCTGGCTACCTCGATCCGGAAACGCCCACAGCGCTGGTGGACATCCGCTACGGCGTCGGGCTGATCAACCCGCTGCGCGAGCAGGCGAGCCAGGCCTATCACGCGATGGCCAAGGCGCGGGACCGGACGCTGCTGGACGGACTGGAAGCGGCCGGGCTCCGCCTGGGCGACGGCGTGAACGGGCAGGGCTTCCTCGACCTGTTCCTGCGCACAGGCGGCGGCTACTACCTCAATACCGGCACGTCGGAGCTGATCGTCGACGGCCGGATCAGGATCGAGCAGTTCGACCGCATCGCCGAGTTCGTGCCGGAGGGCGCCAGGCTGGACGACGGCAGGATCGTGGGCGCGGAGCTGATCGTCCTGGCCACCGGCTACCAGAACCGCAGGTCCGAGGTCGCTTCCATGTTCGGCGAGGAGGTGGCGCTGCGCGTCGGCGACATCGCGCGCCTCAACGCAGAGGGCGAATGGGCCAACATGTGGTCGCAGACCGGCCAGCGCGGCCTCTGGTTCAACGGCGGCGGCATCAACCAGATGCGGCCCGGATCGGAACGGCTCGCCTTGCTGATCAAGGCGGACCTGGACGGGTCGATACCGGATTCGTTGCGCAGGCGGCCGAGCAACGAGTCGCTGCCTTTGGAAGAGGCCGCCTG
>CAHJWU010000300.1 GCA_903643085.1 Rhodospirillales bacterium | reverse complement strand
CCAGCCGGTCCGCCTGCGCCAGCGTGGCGGCGATCGGCTTTTCCACCAGCACGTGGCGGCCGCGCTCCAGCGCCAGCGCCGCGATGTCGAAATGCGCCTCCGCCGGTGCCGCCACGATCACCGCGTCCGCCGTCTCCAGCAGGTCCGCCAAGCCGGTGGCCGGCACCCCGCCCAGCTCCCGCCCCAACGCGGCAGCCCGCGCCGCGTCCACATCCGTGATGCCAACCAGCGCCGCGCGCGCGCTGGCGGCCACCTTGATGGCGTGAAAACGGCCGAAATGGCCGGCGCCTATGACGCCTATGCGTAGTATCGGAGGCATGCCCTCAAGAAAGCACGTTGCGCAAGCAAGGCTAGGCAGCAGAGGTCTGCTCCTCCGCCGGCACCGCGGCGCGTGCACGCCCCGCGGACACCCGCTTGCGCGGATACGACCGTCAAGCCCCTAGCAATCGTTGCCGCGCAGACTCCAGCTCTTCACGAAATGGTTCTGCAGCTCGAACGTCGTCGTGCAGTCGCGCTGGATGATCTCCGGCCCGAACCCGCCAAAGCCGCCATATCCCAGGCCGCCATACCCGAACCCGCCATAGCCGAACCCGCCGCCGTAGCCGCCAAAGCCGCCATAGCCGAACCCGTCGCCGGGAAACGAATCGATGCGCGTCATCTGGTAGGACACGAAACGCAGGCCGCTCGTGTCGTAAGTGCGGCTCGGCACGCCGTAGCTGCGCAGCAGGTCGGGCTCTGCCTTGCCGACCAGCGCGTTCAGCTCCTTCACATGCTGCGGGTTCGGGTAGGCGCACCCGGCCAGGCCGAGTAGCGCCGCTAGGGCGAATGAACTGCGCATGGTGACGAAGGCTCCGTGGGATCGATGTGTCGTGCAGGCTTCAGATAAGGTCGTTCCTGGCCGGCAGCCACTGCACCTCATCAATTCGCCGTGCGCCGGTGGCAAGCATCGCCAGGCGATCGAAGCCGAGCGCGATGCCTGACGCCTGCGGCAGGCCGTGCGCCAGGGCGGCCAGGAAATCCTCGTCCAACGGCCAGTCCGGCCCGCGGAGCGCATGCCGCAGCGCCCGGTCGGCCACGAAGCGCGCGCGCTGCTCGGCCGCGTCCGTCAGCTCCTCGAACGCGTTGGCCAGCTCAAGGCCGCAGGCGTACAGCTCGAAGCGCAGCGCCACCCGCGGGTCGGCCGGGTCGCGCACCGCCAGAGCCGCCTGCGCCGCCGGCCAATGGGTCAGGAAGGTCGGCTGGCCGCGCCCGATCTGCGGCTCGACCCGCTCCAGCAACAGCCGGAAAAACAGATCCTCCCAGCCCTCGCCTCCGCGCCGGATCACGCCCGCGGAATCCGCCAGCGCTCCCGCATCGTCCAGCGTGCCGAGCAGGTCCGCACCGGCGAACCGGGTAAAGGCGTCAGCCATCGTCAGCCGCTCGAAGCGTGCCAGGTCCACCGTCAGGCCCGCGCGCGTGCAGACCGGCGGCAACGTTGCGCGCAGATACGCCTCCGTCTCGTCCATCAGCGCCGCCAGGCCGGCGCCAGGCCGGTACCATTCGAGCATGGTGAACTCCGGCGTGTGCAGCTCGCCCGCCTCCCCGTTGCGCCACACCCGGGCAAGCTGGAAGATCGGCCCCGCCCCGGCCACCAGCAGCCGCTTCATCGCGAACTCCGGGCTGGTGTTCAGCCACAGCTTGCGCGTGCCGCCCGCCGGCGTGCGCAGCTCGGTCGCGAACGTCTGCAAGTGCACCTCCTCCCCGGGCGCCGGCACCGCATAGGGTGTCTCCACCTCCAGGTAACCGCGCGCGTCGAAAAACGCGCGTGTCGCCTTTGTCAGCAGCGCGCGGCGCCGCAGGTAGCAGGCCCGGTCGGCGAAGCTGTCAGGGTGCCAGGGAGGAAGCAAACGCTAGGCTCCTGAACGGTCGGCGTTGATGTGGATTCAAGCAAGAAAGCAAGCAGTCCTTTTTTGAAAAAAAGGACCAAAAAACTTTTACTTCCCCGCATCTGCAGCAGTCGCGCTTTCCAGGACAAATACGCACGCCGACAATGCGGGGAAGTAAAAGTTTTTTGCTTCTTTTTTTCAAAAAAGAAGGCCTTGCTTACCTTTGCCGCGAGAACACAAACACCGAAACCCCAACAGTCACCAGAGTAACCAGCAGCCCCACCCGCCCCGCCGGATCGAAAAGATCGAACCCCACCACCGCCAACAGGAACAGCAGCCCCAACACCGGCAGAGCCGGAAACCAAGGCATCCGCCAGGTAGCCCCGCCGCTGGCGCCCGTCCGCCTGCCCTGCAACGCCGCCAGGCACAGGCCGGAATAGGTGACCACGTTGCTGTTGCCCGAGATCAGGACGAGGGTGTGCGGGTCCAGCAGGCAGCTCGCCAGCCCGCAGCCCCCCATCACCAGGGTGGCGACCCAGGGCGACCCCCAGCGCGCGTGGGTGGCGGCCAGCGCCCTGCTCACCGGCCCCGGCCAGAGCCCGTCGCGCCCCGTGGCGTAGAGCTGGCGCCCGGCCATCAGCGCGATGGCGATCATCGTGTTGAACACCGCCAGCGCCACGCCGAGGCTCATCAGCCGGGCCAGGTCCCGCCCGCCAGCCTGCGCGATGAACGCCGGGATGGGCGCCGGAGAAGCCGACAGGGCACGCAGATCAGGCGCGCCGAGGATCACCGCCACGACCGGCGGCATGACCATGACCACACCCGCCGCGAGCGCCACAAGCACGACAGGCGCCACGTTGCGTTCGTCACGCATGTCCTCGCCGAAGAAGATCGCCGCGCCATAGCCGTTGAAGGCGTAGATGCCCGCGGCGGTGGCCGCACCCAGCGCCGCCAGGCCCGGCGCCGTCACGCTGCCGGCAGCCCCCGCCACCACCGGATGCAGCAGCACGGACAGGTCCTGGTGTGCGTGCGTGGCGCCCAGGACGCTCAGCGTGGCCACCGCCAGCAGCTCGATAGCCAGGAAGCAGCCGGTGACCACGGCGCCTACCTTGATATGCAGGACGGCCAGGCCGGCGACGGCCGCCACCAGCAAAGCCGCCACCGGCCGCGCCGGCAGGCCCGGCACGATCGCGCCCAGGTAGCTGACCACCCCGAAGCCGGACAGCGCCAGGGAGATGCTGAAGCCGAGCAGGTTGAGGCCGAGCACGCCGTTCGCCCAGCGCCGCCCGAATACCCGGCCGAGTATGGTGTACTCCCCGCCAGCGCCGGGGAACGCCGCGCCGAGCTCGCCATACACGCAGGACATCGCCACCCCGAACAGGGCCGCCGCCGCGAAGCACAGGAACACCCCGGTCCCCACCTGCCGTATCAGGTCAGAGCCCACGATGAACACCGCAATGCTCGGCGACAGCACCGACACGGTGATGAACAAGGTCCCGACTGGCCCCATGGACCGTTTGAGGCCGCTCCCGGCCGGCGCGCTGGCGCTCAGGACGCGACGCCCATCATGCGAAAAGCGGCAAGGACATCCATCGGCAGCGCTCATACGGCGCGCCACCGGGGCTGTCGACATCGCCGCTGCGCGACACATGAAGAAAGCAAGCAGTCCTTTTTTGAAAAAAGGACCAAAAAACTTTTCTTCCCTGCGCAGGCTCAGTCGCTTCGGTGCATCCGGAAATCCACGGACGCAGCAAATGCGGGAGAGCAAAAGCTTTTTGCTTCTT
>CAHJWU010000299.1 GCA_903643085.1 Rhodospirillales bacterium | reverse complement strand
GGACATGCGCAGGCTCGGCAGCCTGGCCAGCCGCAACCGCAGCGCGCGCAAGGGACGGGACGACATCAAGCGGGCAGGCCGCGTAGGGACGCGATGGCGGCCGCGTAATCCGGCGTGGCGAAAATCGCGGTGCCGGCCACGAAGGTGTCCGCGCCGGCGGCGATGCAGAGCGGCGCGGTGTGGGCGTCCACGCCGCCATCCACCTCCAGGCGTATGTCGCGTCCACTGGCGTCGATCATGCGGCGCAGCTCGGCGATCTTGGCGAGCTGGCTATGCAGGAACTTCTGGCCGCCGAAGCCGGGGTTCACCGACATCACCAGGAGGATGTCCACCATGTCCAGCACAGGGGCGGCGTGCAGCGCAGGTGTTGCGGGGTTCAGCACCAGGCCCGCCTTGCAGCCGAGCCCGGCGATCGCCTGCAGCGAGCGGTGCGTGTGCGGCCCTGCCTCGGCGTGGATCAGGATGTGGTCGGCGCCGGCCTCGGCGAAGGCGGCGAGGTAGGCATCAACCGGGGCGATCATCAGATGCACGTCGAAGGGCAGGCGGGTGAGGGGGCGCAGCGCGCGAAGCACCACGGGGCCGAAGCTGATGTTGGGGACGAAGTGGCCGTCCATGACGTCGAGATGCAGCCAGTCGGCGCCGGCGGCCTGGACAGCGGCAACCTCGTCGGCCAGGCGCGCGAAATTTGCGGCGAGCAGGCTGGGGGCGATGAGGGTGGGGCGCTGCGGCATGGGGTGGTTCTAGAGGGACGTTGCGTGGCGGGGCAATGCGGGTGGCGGAAGAAAGCGAGGCCTTCTTTTTTGAGAAAACGAAGCAAAAAACTTTTGCCACCTTGCGTTTGCAGCACGGGGACGCGGTGGGACAGGCCTAAGCAGCTGAAGCGCGTGACGATCGAAGGTTTTTGCTTCTTTCTTCGAAAAGAAAGGCCTTGCTTCATTCATGCCCGACCTTGTTCGCTCCGCCTTGGTGGCGCTCTGCGCGGCCGCCCCGTTCCCGCAACCCCAGCCGGGCCTGACGCTACAGCCGGCAGCACGCACTCTGGACGTGCGGCCGCTGGAAGAGGTGGTGCCTCGGTTCGACGGTGACGTCGAGGAGATCACCGTCACCGGCCATCGCGCGCCCATGCAGGCCGACCCGCATGCCAGGCCGCCGCCGTTCCGCGATGCGCCGCAGGACCTTGAGGCGGCCGATCTCTGGGCCCAGCACATAGGCAGGCCACCGTGTTGCCAGTCGGCCTACGAGACCGACATCGGTGGCCAGGCTGGCCGGCCGTGACGGCTCAGGTTTTGACGAAGCGGGCGCAGAAGAAGCCGTCCATGCCGCCACGCTCCTGCCACATCGACGGGGTTGTGCGCAGGAAGCCGCCCGACATGCGCGCCTCGGGCAGGGCGACAAGTTCCGCTTCGCTGAACGGCGAGGGCGCCAGCCCGAACCGTCCGGCGCCCGACGCGCGATGCACGCCTTCCTCGGGCTGCAGCGAGCAGACGGCGTAGACCAGCCGCCCGCCTGGCCGGAGCATCGCCGCTGCGGCTTCGATCAAGCTGTCCTGGCCGGCTGTCAGCGCCGGCAGGTCGGCCGCGCGCTTGATGTGCGGCAGGTCCGGATGGCGGCGTATCGTGCCTGTCGCCGAGCAGGGGGCGTCCAGCAGCACGGCGTCCAGCGACGCCGGCGGGCGCCACGTCAATGCGTCCGCGCAGACGATTTCGGCAGCAAGCGCCAGCCTGGCCAGGTTTTCCCGCAGGCGGGGCAGCCGTTTCTCGCTGCTGTCCACCGCGAACACGTGGGCGCCAGTGGCCGCCAGCTGCGCTGCCTTGCCGCCGGGCGCCGCGCACAGATCCGCCACGTGCTCGCCGGGCAGTGCCGCCAGCAGCCGCGCCGGGAAGGCGGCGGCCGCGTCCTGCACCCAGAAATCCCCGGCCGCCAGGCCAGGCAGGTCCGTCACCCTTGTGCCCGCCGGCAGCCGCACGGAACCGCCTGGCAGCACGAGCCCGCCTTCCACCTCCACGCCGGGCTTCACGGTCAAATCCAGCGGCGCCTCCCGCTGGTGCGCCAGCGCGATCGCCCGTGCCTCGGCGCCCCAGCTCGCCCACAGCCATCCCGGCGTGTCCAGCCGCGGACCGTCCAGCTCGGCCAGCACTGCAGGCCCGCCCTCCGCCACCCGCCGCAGCACGGCGTTCACCAACCCTGCGAACGGGGCCAGCTTCTGCGCCCTGGCCAGCGCCACGCTGGTCGCCACCGCCGCGTGCGCCGGCGTATCGAGCAGCAGCAGCTGTGCGGCGCCCAGGCGAAGGATCAGCCGTACTGCGTCGGGGGGCGCCCGATTCAGATGCGGCTCCAGCACCGCGTCCAGCGTGCCGGCCCGCCGCAGCACGGTGGCTGCCAGCCGGTGCGCCGCCGCGCGGTCCCGCGGTTCGCCGGACAGGCGGTCCAGCGCGTCCTCGAGAGAGCGGTGCTGGTCGATGACGGCGCGCAGGAGCTGCAGGGCGAGAAGACGGTCCATCCTGCTCTAAATGGCGCAAGGCGTGCGGGCGTGATACCCCGCCGCGCAGCATGGCCCAGGAAGACGCATCGGCAAAGAACGCAGGCAGTCCTTTTTTGCAGAAAAGGACCAAAAAACCTTTGTTACCCGCAGCTGCCACACGCGTGCTGCGCCGGTCGTATGCGGGCAGCGACGAACATTTTTTGGCTGCTTGCTGTCGAAACGGCCGGCCTTGCGTCCTGCTCGCCTTGTTTTGCCTGGCCTTGTGGCTGCCAGGCTTCTTCACGCTCCCGCCCACCGACCGGGACGAGAGCCGGTTTGCCCAGGCCACCAAGCAGATGAACGAAACCGGCGACTACGTGCGCATCATGAACGGCACCGTGCCGCGGCTGCGCAAACCGATCGGCATCTACTGGCTGCAGGCGCCGTTCGCGGCCGCGGCGGGTCGCGGGCTCACCAACCCCATCTGGCCGTATCGCGTGCCGTCACTGCTCGGCGGCCTCGCCGCGGTGCTGGCGACGTTCCATGCCGGCCTGCGCCTCACGGCAAGCCGCGAGCGGGCCGTGCTGGCCGCCTGCATGCTCGCCGCCTGCGTCATCCTCACCACGGAGACGCATATCGCCAAGACGGACGCGGCGTTATTGGGCGCCACCACAATCGCCATGGCTGTCCTGGCCGGTGCCTGGCTCGGCGCGCCGCTCCGGCGCTGGCAGGCGGCGGTCTTCTGGCTGGCGCTTGCTGCCGGCATCCTCCTCAAAGGCCCGATCACGCCCCTGGTCGCCGGGCTGACGGCCACGACTCTGTGCGTCTGGGAGCGCCGCGCCGGCTGGCTGCTGCCGCTCCGCCCAGCCTGGGGCGTGCCGCTTCTGCTCGCGTGCACCGCGCCCTGGTTCGTGGCCATCACCCTTGCCACCAGGGGCGCGTTCCTCGCCCAGGCCGTGGGCGGCGATCTCGCGGCCAAGCTCACGGGCGGCGCCGAGGCGCATGGAGGGTTTCCCGGGCTGCATCTCCTGCTCCTGCCGCTTCTCGCGTTCCCCTCGACGTTGCCTGTGATCGCAGCCCTGCCGGCGGCGTGGGCAGACAGGCGGGAGGCTGCCACGCGCTTCCTGATCGCCTGGGCGTTGCCGGCCTGGCTGGTGTTCGAGGCGGTGCCGACCAAGCTGCCGCACTACAC
>CAHJWU010000298.1 GCA_903643085.1 Rhodospirillales bacterium | reverse complement strand
GCGGGGATCGCGGCGATGCTCGCCTTGGGCGCCGTGGCGGCGCAGCTCGGCACCGCGTTCGTCGCCTGCCCCGAATCCGGCGCGGACGATGCCTACCGCGCCGCGCTGACCGGGCCGGGCGCCTACCACACGGTCCTGACCACGTTGATCTCCGGGCGACCGGCGCGCGCGCTCGCCAACCGCTTCACCGCGCTGACCGAAGCGGCAGGCGGTCGCCGTCCGCCCGATTATCCGATCGCCTACGATGCCGGCAAGGCGCTCCACGCCGCCGCCAGGGCTAAAGGCGAGCACGGCTTCGGGGCACAATGGGCCGGCCAGGGCGCGCCACTCGCCCGCGCTATGCCGGCGGCGCGGCTGGTCGACGTTTTGCGGATGGAACTGGAGCAGTGCCGGGCGCTCGCCAAATGAGCGGATCGGTGGCCTGTATTGGGCAAGTAAGTAGGCAAGGCCTTCTTTTTTGCAAAAAAGAAGCAAAAAACTCTTGATCCCTGGGCAGGCTGCGTCGCCTCGTGTTGTTCTGACGCCGCACCTGCGGTGACGCGATATGACTCTCTCAGGTAGGCACTACTTGGTTCCACCTGATTTTGCCGGCACGCCGCTGCTGGCGGCAACGTTGCGCGACAGCCGCAAGGACCGGCATCTCGACAGGATCCCTGGACGCATCGCCTTACAATCCGTTTGAAACGTGGCCTGGCCTGCCAGCTGGCACGTTTTCGTGAGCACCGAAGCGGAGTTGCCGCTGGGCAATGAGCACGGCAGTACAGCGAAAGCGCGTCAGATGGCCGCAGGAGCGCGTTTTCAGCCGGACTTCCAGGTGGTAGGCCCAGCCCCTCACATCAACACGTCGTCCCACCCGGTCCACCCAGGAAGAAGCCGTAACCGCGGTTGACGATCTGGCCGGGCGTGGTCGTGGTGTAGCAGCTGGGCGACGGGTCGACGGCGGTCAGGGAAGGCTCCCGCACCCGGCCGGCGGCATCGAACAGCAGCATGTCGAACTGGTATCCCGCCAATGGATATCCTCGCGCCGCGAAGCGGCCGCTTGCGGCCTGTGGCCATATCACGTCACCCACGGTTTCCGTTCCCGCTTCGAACAACGTGGCGAAACGCGAGAGCTGTCCACCGTTGTAGAGCGCCACGGGATAATAGCCGACCCAGTTATCGCCGAACGAAAGGTACCAGGCGCCCTGATAGAGCGTGTAGCCGATCGTCAGGGCGACCTGCTGGCCTCCCGCCACGCTGTAGCTGATGAAAGGCGCGCCGAGCGTCACCGAACTCGTCGGCAACTGCACGAAGGCCGCACAATCGTAGTTGTAGCAGCCTGTCAAATTGTAGCCGTCGGCGGTGTAGTAGGCGAACAGGACAGACTTCTTCGTGTTGTACAGCTCGGGATATGTCTGCCAGCCGGTCTCGGCCGTCTGCGTGTTCTGGCCCCTGCCGCCGATATACCATTGCTGCTCCAACGAGAAGATTTCGTCTTTATTCTCGTGTATGGGTGGGCTGTACAGGCTCTCGGTCGTCTGACCGCCGAAGGAATGCGTATACTCGTAGGCGAAGGAATACGTGTGCCGGTAATCGGGCGCGGTCGTGCCAGGCAGCCGGGTCTGCCCGAGTGATGCGGGTTCCTTGCGGAAGAAATCGCGCAATGACCCAGCGCGAAGAACGCGCGCCATCGTCAGCCGCTGGATCGGAAACGTTCCCGCATCGCACACCGCACGTTGCCTTGGCTGATTGGCGGATGGGTGCGCGCCGGGCGGCGCGAAAGGCGGCGGCGGGAGGATGGCCGTCAAGCCCTGCAGGCGTAAGGCAGGCTGCTGGTCGTAGCGCACGCAGTCAAGCACGCGGCCGTCCGTGTCCAGGACGGTCTGACGCACGCTCATGCCACCGTAGTATTTGACGAGGTAATCGCGCGTCGTCTCGAACGCAGCGGCATCTGGCGGAGTATGGCGCGGCAGATCGGCGGCGAGATCCGCCGGGCGGAGCGTATTCAGCTGTGCCACGAAATCGGCGAACGGGAGGACGGGTGAAGCGGCCCTGGCGAGGAGCGGCATGCCGCACAACGCGCCGACAAGCCCATGAAGGAAAACGCCTGGCCGGAGAGATCTCAACATGTGCGCGGTCCTTCTGGACGATGCGGATTTGTAAACATCGCAGGGCTGCGAAATCAAGACCTGCTTGCGCCGGCTGTTATCCGCCGGCGCGCCGTGCCGCGTTGCGTGGTCGTACGGTGTGCGGACCAAACGATGATCCGCAGGCAATGTCTGCGGCCGGAGAATCTGCCTGGTCGCGGTAGAATTTCCATCCACGCCGGCGCGGACTGTTGGGTGTTGACCAAGCAAGCAAGGCCTTCTTTTTTGCAAAAAAGAAGCAAAAAACTCTTGATCCCTGCGCAGGTTAAGCTGCTCCGCATTGCGGGATGCACCCGGACGCCGCAGATGCGCGGAGACAAAAGTTTTTTGGTCCTTTTTTTCAAAAAAGGACTGCTTGCTTGCTATGTGCCACACCTACAACGGTATGTCGCAAGCCGGCATCGGTGCGCTCCGGCAGGACGGCGCACCCACGCACGCCTGTGTGCGACGGCAGTGACGAACCGCAATCCGTGGGGTTCGCCGTATCCCGTCACTTCGTCCCAGCCATCCGGGACAAGCAGTGACGTGTCCGTGCCAAAGCTGACTGCCGGCAGCTCATCGCCGGGAGCGTAAAGGGCACGCGTGAAAGCCTTCTGCCCCTCCAGGCTGGCCTTGCCGAACACCGCCGCGGGACCAGGTTGACCGCCGGCCGGAGTCGCCGCGTCACGCCGCCGCCTCAGGCCTGCGCCAGATAGCGCGCCGTCAGGTGCCGCTCGAAAGCGCCGGCATCCAGCTTGCGCCCGGTGGCGGCGGCAAGCAGGTCAGAGAACCCCAGCCGGCTCCCCTGCGCATGCACGTGCCGGCCGAGCCAGCCCACCAGCGGCGAGAGGTCGCCTTGCGCCAGCGCCCGGTCCAGCTCCGGCAGCGCGTCGCGGGCGGCCGCCATCAGTTGCGCCGCCGCCATCGCGCCAAGCGTGTAGGACGGGAAATACCCGAACAGGCCCTCGTACCAGTGGATGTCCTGCAGGCAGCCCAGCCGGTCATCCGGCGGCCGTATGCCGAGCAGCGCCTGCAGCGCGTCGTTCCAGGCGCCTGGCAGGTCGCGCACCGCCAGGTCGCCCGCGACCATCGCGCGCTCCAGCCGGTAGCGCATGATCACGTGCGCCGGAAAGGTCAGCTCGTCGGCGTCCACCCGTATGAACCCGCGCGACACGCGCCGCCACAGCCGCGCCAGGTTGGCCGGGGTGGTGGCCGGCCCGGCGCCGCCGAACGCCGCCACAAGCTCGCCGGACAACCAACCGAGATAGGCGTCGGACCGCGCCGCCTGCATCTCGATGATCAGCGACTGGCTTTCATGCGCCGCCATCCCGGCCGCCGCCCCCACCGGCTGGCGCGCCCAGGCCGCCGGCAGCCCGCGCTCGTAGAGCCCATGCCCCGTCTCGTGCAGCACGCCCATGATGGCCTGCGCGGGGTTCGTCTCGTCGTAGCGCGTGGTGATGCGCACGTCGTCCGGCGTGCCGCCGCAGAACGGGTGCAGCGAGCGGTCCAGCCGCGCGTGAGCGAAATCCAGCCCGGCGCGCGCCGCCAGTTTG
>CAHJWU010000297.1 GCA_903643085.1 Rhodospirillales bacterium | reverse complement strand
CGGCCGGCGCACTGGCCGCGGGCGCTGCGGCGGCAGGCAGGGCCGCGCTGCTGACCTGCACCGGCGCGTGACCGGACAGCCGGTAGCCGGCATAGACGCCGCCGCCGATCAGCAGCAGCCCGATCACGCAGCCGGCGATGGCCACGTTCAGCCCACCCGAGGCTTCGCGTATCGGCGGCGTGCGCAGCGGCTTGGCGCATTCGGGGCAGACGAAATCCTCGCCGATCCTGACCTCGATGTCGCGTCTGGCGGCGGCGAGGGAGCAGTAGTCGACGTTTGTGCAGCGTCCGCGCGTAGCAGCCATGGTATCCCGCCGAAGGTGATTACGTCGTCCGCGGCCCGGGCCAGACCTGCGCCGCGCCCCGTGCCGTGGCGATCGCAATGTCGTGACGATACCAATACGATCGGCGCGGGGCAAGCCGCAATTCCGCGCAGGAATGTTTCAGCACCCCCCGACAGGAAGCAAAAGTTTTTTGCTTCTTTTCAGAAAACAAGGCCTTCCTTCCTGTACTAGGCCAGGCATGCTCCTTCTCTCAGCGATAGCGATCCTTGGCGTAGCCGTAACCGCAGGCGGCTGGCTCGGCGCCAAGACCCTCATGCTGGACGAACCGCAGCCCTCCGGGGTGGGCTGGCGCGGGCTGGCGCACGGCGGCACGGCGCTGGCAGGCTTCGTGGTCCTCGTGCTGGCGTTGCGCTACGGCGCACCGACCGCACGCGCCCTGCGCATGGGCGCGGGCGGGTTCGGCATCCTCTCCGGCGCGCTGGTCGCCGGCGCCGCGCTGGCCGGCCTGACCATGCTGCTGTTCCAGATACGCCGGCGCCCGATCCCGCTGGCGCTGGTGGCGGGACACGGCCTGCTGGGGATCACCGGCTACACGCTGCTGGTGACCTACCTGACCATGCTCTACTGAGCGGCGCGCGTGACCACCATCCCCACCTTCGCCACGCCTCCTGGCTTCATGGGTCTGACCCGTGGGCGCGCCGATGCGCGTTTCCACGTCGCCGGCATCCCGCTGGACATCGGCACCACCAATCGCAGCGGCGCCCGCTTCGGGCCGCACGCGATACGCCACGCCAGCCGCATGCTGGTGGATGGCGCCCATCCCGGAACGTGGCGCGATCCGCTGACTCTGCCGATGGCGGACATCGGTGATTTCGAGATCGCGCTGGGCGACATCCAGGCGAGCCTGGCGCTGATCGAACGCCAGGCGGCGGAAAGCGGCCACCTGATCGCGCTCGGCGGCGAGCACGGCATCACCCTGCCGCTGCTGCGCGCGCTCGCCGCCAGGCGTGGCGCCGCGTTGGCGCTGGTGCATTTCGACGCCCATGTGGACACCTGGCCGGACAGTTTCGGCCAGGCGTTCGGCCACGGCTCGCCGTTCTACCATGCCATACGCGAAGGCATCGTCGATCCCCGGCGCATGATCCAGCTCGGCATACGCTCGCCTGTGCAGCGCGAGGTGTGGGACTGGACGCTGGCCCAGGGCGTCACGATCCTGACCGCGCAGGACGTCCACGAGATCGGCGCCGCCGCCGCCGCCGCGCGCATCTCGGACGTGGTGGGTGGCCAGGCCACCTACCTGACCTTCGACATAGACGCGCTGGATCCCGCCTTCGCCCCCGGCACCGGCACGCCGGAAATGGGTGGCCTGGCCTCCTGGCAGGTTCAGGCGATCCTGCGCCGGCTGGGCGGCATCGCCTGGACGGGAATGGACGTCGTCGAAGTCTCGCCTGCCTATGACAGCGCGGAGATCACCGCTCTGGCCGCCGCAACGATCGTCTGGGAATACCTGGCGCTCGCCGGCGCGAGCTCCGCGTCCGGCGCATAACTTGCCTGCCGCATGACCACACGTCGCGGGACCGCACGGCCTTACAAGCCGCCTCCCGGCCGCACATCTGGTGTGGCCGCCGACGCAATCCGCACGTGCCGCGAGCTCCCTCTGTCCGGGGGCACAAGCAACGACGTAACGCGTCCTTTGTCGCAGAGCCGGCCGAAGAACCGGACGCTTTGAGGGATACGGGTATGTTTGCTTTCAGTCACGTCGCCCACCGCCTCATCAGGCACACCGCGCAGGACATCCAGAGTCCCTAGGCCGGGCGCTCCCCGGCCGTAAGCGACCTCTTCTACCGTCCCATCGCTGCCCGGCTCCGCCGCGGCGGCTGCGCCTTGTCGTCCGCGCCAATCTGCGGCGACACCTGACGAAGGTCTTTCTCCCATGAGCCACCTACGCGCCCGTCTCGCCGCCGCCGCCCTGGCCGCCCCCCACGCCGCCCCGATGGCAGAAGCCGCACCCGCCGCCCTGCCGTGTGTGGACGACCTCGTCGCCATTCTGCGCCCCGAGGAGCCGCTGACCTGCCTGCGCACGGCCGCCCTGCGCGCCAACGCCGCCGGGTTCACCGCGGGCTTCCCGGGCGTGACGATGTACGCCGTCAAGTGCAACCCGGACCCCGCCGTGTTGCAGGCGCTGTGGGACGGCGGGGTGCGCCATTTCGACTGCGCCTCGCTGCCAGAGGTGGAGCGTGTCTCGCGCATTTTCCCGCTGGCCGAGATACATTTCATGCACCCGGTGAAGTCCCGCCGCGCGATCGCCCGGTCGTACCGGCTGCACGGCGTGAAGACCTTCGTCATCGACAGCGCCAGCGAACTCGCCAAGATGCTCGAGGAGACGGGTGCGCCCGCCGATCTGGACCTGGTGATACGCCTGGCGCTGCCGACCGGGCCGGCCAAATCCGACCTGTCCGGCAAGTTCGGCGCCTGGCCGGTGGAAGCCGCCACCCTGCTACGCCAGGCGCGTCCGCACGCCCGCACGCTCGGCATCAGCTTCCACGTCGGCTCGCAATGCCTGGAACCGCTGGCCTGGCGCCGCGCCATACAGCTTGCCGGCGAGACCATGCGCGCGTCCGGCGTGCCGGTGGACGTGCTGGACGTGGGCGGCGGCTTCCCCGTCGCCTACCCGGACCAGACGCCGCCCGCCCTCGGCGCCATCTTCGCCGAGATCGAGGCGGGCGTGGACGCGCTGGACCTCCCCGGCCTCGTCCTGTGGGCCGAGCCCGGCCGCGCGCTGGTGGCGAACGGCACGTCCGTCGTGGTGCAGGTGCAGCTCCGCCGCGGCAACGCGCTCTACATAAACGACGGCGTGTTCGGCAGCCTGTCGGACGCCGGCCCGCCCGGCTTCCGCTATCCTGCGCGCCTGCTGCGGGCGAGCGCGGCAGGCGCGCAGGATTTCACCTTCTTCGGTCCCACCTGCGACAGCAATGACGTGATGGCGGGGCCGTTCGTGCTGCCCGATGACGTGAGCGAGGGCGACTGGGTGGAAATCGGGCAGTTGGGGGCCTACGGGGCAGCGTTGCGCACGGCGTTCAACGGGTTTGGCGAGGGTCGGTCGGTGGCGGTAAGGTGAGCAGGCGAGGCCTTCTTCACAGAAGGCCTCGCCCCCTGCCACCGGACGCTGCGCATCACCGACCCAGTCCCCCTCTGCCAGGCCCTGCTGCGCCACGCCTCGGTCACCCCGGCGGATGCCGGCGCGCAGGCCACGCTCGCCGCCTACCTGGAAGCGCTCGGCTTCAGCGTCACGCACCTGCCCTTCGCCACCACGCCCAACCTGTTCGCCCGCATCGGTACAGCCGGCCCGCATGTCTGCTTCGCCGGCCACACGGATGTGGTGCCGCCCGGCGACGGCTGG
>CAHJWU010000296.1 GCA_903643085.1 Rhodospirillales bacterium | reverse complement strand
CGGCGCCCGCGCGGCGCTGCTCGAGGCGATGCGCCGTAGCGTTCCCGCCGCGGCGCCCGAGCCGGAAGCGGCGCCGGCCCTGCCGGGACGCGACATGGGCTTCGAGAGCCTGCCGGCCTACCAGCTCCTGAACAGTCAGCGCGGCATGGCCGATGCGATGGGCCTGCGGTTTCCGTTCTACCGCACCCATGCGGCGCGGGCCGGCGCGCGCAGCGTCGTCGAGGGCCGTGCCGTGGTGAACTTTGCCTCGTACGACTATCTCGGCCTGAACGGCCATCCCGAGATCACCGTGGCGGTGGGCGAGGCTGCGGCCGCCTGGGGCACCAGCGTGTCCGCCAGCCGGATCACCGCCGGCGAGCGGGACTTCCATGCCGCGCTCGAGACCGCCCTGGCGGGCATCTACCAGAGCGAGGCCGCGCTCGCCTTTGTCAGCGGCCACGCCACCGCGATCTCCACCATCGCCGCCCTGCTTGGCCCGAAGGACCTGATCCTGCACGATTCGCTGATACATAACTGCGTCGTGGTGGGCGCGCAGCTCTGCGGCGCCACGCGGCGGTCGTTCCCGCACAACGACCTGGACGCGCTGGACGCCATGCTCGCCGCCAGCCGCGCCCGCTTCGAGCGCGTGCTGATCGTCTCCGAAGGGCTGTATTCTATGGATGGCGACGGGCCGGACCTGGCCCGGCTCGTGGAGGTGAAGGACCGCCACGAGTGCTGGCTGATGGTCGATGACGCCCATGCGCTGGGCGTGCTGGGCGGCAAGGGGCTCGGCATCTTCGAGATGGCGGGCGTGCCTCCCGGGCGGGTGGACATCTGGCTGGGCACGCTGTCCAAGACGCTGGTAAGCTGCGGCGGCTACGTGGCAGGCAGTGCCGCGCTGATCGACTACCTCAAGCTCACCGCGCCGGGCATGGTCTACAGCGTCGGCTTGCCGGCGCCTGCCGCGGTTGCGGCGCTGACCGCGATCGCGTTGATGCTGCGCGAGCCGGAGCGGGTGGCGCGGCTGCAGGCCAACGGGCGGCGCTTCCTGGCGGGCGCGCGCGCCGCGGGGCTTGATGTGGGCACGAGCTGGGGCTACGCGGTCACGCCGATCGTGCTGGGCGATTCGCTGCGCACGCTGACGCTGGCGGACCGGCTGCTCGCGCGCGGCTACAACGCCTTTCCCATCATCCCGCCAGGCGTGCCGGAGCGCTCCGCGCGGCTGCGGTTCTTCCTCTCGTCTGAGCACACCGAAGAAGAGATCGACGGGGCGGTGGCGGCGGTGGCGGAGCTTATGTGAGGCAAGCACGGTCGCCTTTTCAAAGGACGAACGACGCAGGCGCGCGCTCACAGGCGGCACCCGGCCGCTACAGATGCAAGGTCGGAAAACTTTTCTGGTCCTTTTCGAAAACGGACTGCTTGCTTTCGCGCAGAGATAAATCCTGACCAGATTCCGCAACATCGCGATAACCGGCGCCTCCAGCGGCATAGGCGCCGCACTTGCCGCCCGGTACGCCGGCCCGGGCGTGACGCTGGGCCTGACCGGACGCGACGCAGGCCGCCTGGCCGCCGTGGCCGCGCAATCGGGCGAGGCGGGCGCCGCGGTGGTGCAGGGGGTGTTCGACGTGCGGGACCGGCACGCACTCACGGGCTTCCTCGGCGCCTTCGACGCGGACCACCCGGTAGACCTGCTGGTGGCCAATGCCGGCGTGCTGGAGGGCCGTCAGGCGGACGGCACGTCGGAGGATGGCGAGACGGCGCGCCGCGTGGTCGAGATCAACCTGCTCGGCGCCATCGACACGGTCCATGCCGTGCTGCCCGGCATGACCGGGCGCGCAAGCGGGCACATCGTTCTGGTCAGCTCGCTGGCCGGCCTCTCGCCGGTGGCCGACGCGCCCGCCTACAGCGCCAGCAAGGCGGGGTTGCTGGGCTACGGCCGCGCGCTGCGGACGGCGCTGGCGCCGTCTGGCGTGCGCGTGTCCGTGGTGTGCCCCGGCTACGTGGCGAGTGCGATGACCGACAGCCACATCGGCAAGCAGCCCGGCAAGATCGGCGCGCCGGCGGCGGCGCGGCTGATCGCGGAAGGCGTCGCGCGCAACAGGGCGGTGATCGGGTTCCCGCGGGTGTTGTTCAGGCTGGCGATGATCACGCCCTTCGTACCCGAAGCGATCAATCGTGCGGCCACGCGGGACCTGCGGTTTCACGTTGCGAGGAAGTGAGGACGGCCTGCTTTCTTGAAAGCAGCGAGATTCGTTACTGCGATGTCCGGTGGCGTCGATCCGTTGCGAAGGCAGCCGGAGGCTGCACGTGCGGGATGATGTAATTTTGGTTTTTGGCGAGATAAAAACTGCCTGGTATGTCTTCGCAGGCCGGCGGGCATTTACATTTTACATCAGTCCTTGTCGCTGGCTTTACAGCTTTCGGCGCGTCTGCGTGCGAGGGTGCTAACCTTTCGGCAGCAGGGCCGTAGAACCGGGAGCGCCCCCGCGCCAAGGAATCGGACGACATGCTGGATTACGCACCAGACGGTTTGACCGGCGGCCTCGCCGCGATGCGCGGGCAGGAGATGACGGTGGTTTGGAGCGAGCATCTGGCCGACCCCGGTGCGCTGCTGCGGTTGATCGCGGCTTCCAGGGCGACGGCGCCGGGCCGCGACTTCCGTTGCGGGCACAGGATGTTTAATCCGGAGCGCCTGTCCGGGTTCTGCGCTTCCGGCTGATTGCGTAAGCAAGTAAGGCCTTCTTTTTTGCGAAAAAGAAGCAAAAAACTTTTGATCCCTGCGCTGGCTGAGCTGCTTCGTGTTATCCGGATGCATCCGGACGCTGCAGATGCGGGGAGATAAAAGTTTTTTGGTCCTTTTTTTCAAAAAAGGACTGCTTGCTTTCTTTGTGTGTCACGCGCAACCGGGGCAGACATCAGACACGTATCTCTATCAAATCGGGTGTGACGGTTCCGTTCTCTACAAGAAGATGCCCGATCGAGATGGGCAACGAGAACCGGCGCGGCCCGGCGCTTCCCGGATTGATGTAGAGGACGCCGTCCTTCCATCGGATTGACGGCTTATGGGAATGACCCGAGATCACCGCCTGCAATCCCGCCGCGGCCGGATCCAGGTCGAGATCCTCGATACGGTGCAGGACGTAGAGGCACGTGGAGTCGCCTGCATCAAGCACATCCGTTGCCGGCAGCGACTGCGCCCACACGGCTGTGTCGATGTTGCCGCGAACCGCGGTGACGGGCGCCAGGCGGGCGAGTTCGGCGATGATTTCGGGACGGCCTACGTCGCCGGCATGCACGATGAAGTCGCTGCCCAGGAGCAGGTCCAGCGCTTCGGGCCGGAGCAGGCCGTGGGTGTCGGAGATCAGGCCGATCTTCTTGCAGGGCATCTTGCGGGTTCCGGGTTGATGGGCTGAGCGAGCGGGGCTTTCGTTTCTTGAGGGAAGCAAATCTTGCTTCCCGCAGCGGCTGCCGGGCGGTTTCGGAGCAGATCAGGCGGCGCCCGCGCAGCGCGGGGACGAAATCTTGGTTTCAGGAAGGTTTTGCCTGCGTTACCTGTCCGCAAGCGCCCGCGCCACCGCCATCACCCGGCCGACGAGCGCGCCCTGCCGGTGGCACCCCGTCTTGCGGAAGATCGAGGCAAGGTAGGTGCGCACCGTTGCCGGGCGCAGCGACAGCGCGGCGGCGATCTCCGACGTGTCGGCGCCGTCCGCCAGCAGGGCAACGACCGCCGCCTCCTGCGCGGAGAGGC
>CAHJWU010000295.1 GCA_903643085.1 Rhodospirillales bacterium | reverse complement strand
CGCCTCCAAACTGAAGAAGTCGGACGGCGCCCCGGCGCTGGCCCTGGTCGCCAACCCGGACATCCTGGCCACGCTGGCCCGCCCAGGCCCCGCGCGCCCGGCGCTGGTGGTGGGCTTCGCCGCCGAGACGGACGACGTGGTACGCCACGCCACCGCCAAGCGCACATCCAAGGCCTGCGACTGGATCGTCGCCAACGACGTGCGCGCCGAGACCGGCATCATGGGCGGCGCGCACAACCGGGTGCACCTGGTGACGGTGGACGGGGTGGAGGACTGGCCGGAGCTGCCGAAGGAGCGGGTGGCCGCCTTGCTCGCGGAGCGGATTGCGCGGGCGCTGAAGTGAAGTAAGCAAGGCCTTCTTTTTTGAAAAAAGAAGCAAAAAACTTTTGACTCCGCTGTCGCGGACTCACGGGAAAGTCGCCGACAGGGAGCAAAAGTTTTTTGCTTCTTTTTTCAAAAAAGAAGGCCTTGCTTCCTTTCTCCGGAGCCCAAATGCCAAGCCCTCCCGCGCACAAGGCGATGAACGCCCAGGAAGGCGCGCTCCTCATCGCGCTCTCCGCCATCTGGGGCAGCTCGTTCTTCTTCTACAAGATACTCGGCGCCACGCTGCCGCCCTTCACCATCGTGCTCGGCCGCATCGCCCTCGCCGCGATCGTGATGAACCTGGTGCTGGCCTGGCGCGGCGAGGGGCTCGGCCTGCGCGCGCCCTGGGGCAGGCTGGCGCTGCTCGGCACGCTCAACACCGTCATCCCGTTCAGCCTGTTCGCCTGGGCGGAGACGCACGTCACCAGCGGCATGGCGGCCATGCTGAACGCCACCACGCCGCTGTTCGCGGTGATCCTGGCGCATTTCCTGACCGTCGAGCGGCTGACCTGGAGCCGCGTGGCGGGAATCGCCCTCGGCCTGTGCGGCGTTGCCGTGCTGGTGGGTCCGTCGGCGCTGCGTGGCGCCCGCGCCAACCTCCTGGGCGACGCCGCCTGCGTGCTCGCCTCCTTCATATACGCGGTCGCCGGCCAGTACAGCCGCCGGCTGCACGGCCTGGGCTTCCTGCGCCTGGCCACCGGCCAGGTGACCGCCGGCGCTGTTGTGCTGTTGCCGCTGGCCGCAATGGTGGACCGGTTCTGGCTGTTGCCCGCGCCGGACCTGCAGACCTGGGCTGCCCTGGCCGGCATAGCACTGCTCTGCACCGCCATCGCCTACGCGCTGTTCTTCCGCCTGACCGCCACCGCCGGCACCACCAATGCCATGCTCGTCACCCTCCTGCAGCCGGTAAGCACCCTGCTGCTGGGCCGGCTGTTCCTGGGCGAAGCGGTTCCGCTGCGCGCCTATGGCGGCATGCTGCTGATCGCCGCGGGGCTGGCATCGATCGACGGCAGGCTGCTCGCCAGACGCCCGAAGCGGCTGCCGGTCACCTAGCCGCCGGCACACGGTCCTGGTCCGGAAACGACCGGACTTCCGCGTCCCTCGCAGGCGCGGCGTCCCGGGGCATCCGGACGCAAGGCGGATCAACCCGCGCCGGGGCGCATGAGTCCGCTTTCTCTCAAGACAGACGGCCTCGCCTGCCTCCGACCAACCAACCGCCAAGCCGGAGTGCGCGTCAGGAAAGGACCGCCTCCTAGCTCGCCAGGGCCTGAGACAACCGCCCCCCCACCCGCACCGGCGCGATGCGCAGAGCCAGCCCGGTCGCGTCGGACGTCTCCACGAACACCCCGCAGATCGTGGCCTCCCCCGCCCCGGGCGAAAGCCGCTCGCCAGGCACGCGTCGCCAGAAGCGCGCCGCCGCCACCCCCTTGTCCATGCCGATCACGCTGTCGTAGTCGCCGCACATCCCCGCATCGGACTGATACGCCGTGCCCCCGGAGAGCACCTGGTGGTCCGCCGTCGGGCAATGCGTGTGCGTGCCGACAACCAGCGAGACGCGCCCGTCGAAGCTATGCGCGTAGGCCATCTTCTCGGACGTCGCCTCGCCATGCAGATCCGCCACGATCGCATGCACGTTGCCCCCCATCCGGTAGCGCCCCAGCAGCTCGGCTGTCAGGCGGAACGGGTCGTCGTTCGGCTCCATGAACAGCCGGCCCATCACCTGCAGCACCAGCGCGCGCCGTCCGTCGGCCAGCTCCACCAGCACGGAGCCCTGGCCCGGCGTGCCTGGCGGGAAGTTCAGCGGCCGTATTAGCCGCCGCTCGGTCTCTATGTAGCCCAGCAGTTCCTTGCGGTCCCAGGCGTGGTTGCCCAGAGTCAGAACGTCCGCGCCGGCGGCGAACAGCGCCTGCGCCATGTCCGGCGCGCAGCCGAAGCCGTGGCTGGCGTTCTCCACGTTGACGATGGCGAGGTCCAGGCGGAGCGAGTCCCGCAGGCCGGGCAGGGCGGCGTTGACGGCGTCGCGGCCGGAGCGGCCCACGATGTCGCCCAGGAAGAGGATTCGCATTCGGGTCCGGTGAAGTAAGAAAGCAAGCAAGTAGTCCTTTTTTGAAAAAAAAGGACCAAAAAACTTTTGCTCCCCCCTGCACAACAGCTTCCATATACCCGGATGAACCCAACCGCCTCAGATGCGAGGGAACAAAAGTTTTTTGCTTCTTTTTTGCAAAAAAGAAGGCCTTCCTTCCTTGCCCAATCTCAAGGCACACCACCCGGCCAGACAACCCCGCATTCGGTGACGACCGCCGTCAGCCCCACATCATGCGGCTCCACCGGAACCTCCCTTACCTCCTGCGCCGCGTACCCGAAGCCCACGCACGCACGCCCGGGCAGGGCAGCCAGCGTCCGGTCGTAATACCCGCCGCCGTAGCCCAGGCGACGGCCGCATCGGTCGAACGCCAGCAGCGGCACAAACAGCATGTCGGGTTCGGCCAATGCACCGTCCGGCCGGACCGTGCCGAAGCGCCCGCGCAGCATCGCCGCGCCTGGCGTCCATACCCTGAAGGCAAGCCGCTCGCCGCGTGGCGGCGTGTGCGGCAGTACGATCCCGTGGCCGCGCGCGTGCAGGGCGTGCAGCAGCGGACGCAGATCCATCTCGCCCGGCATCGGCCATACGCCGGCTATCGTGCCGGTGAAGCGCAGCTGCGCCAGCGCCACGCGGGCCAGTGCGGCCGCGGCTTCCGGGTCCGGCGGCGGGCGGTTTGCCAACACGCGTTGCCGGAGTTCGGATTTCGCGCTCAGCAAGGAAGAAAGGCCTTCTTTTTTGCAAAAAAGAAGCAAAAAACTTTTGTCCCCACGCTGGCACGCAGATGCGCGCAGGCAGAACCTGCGCGCGCGCTCGCGCAGGCGGGAAACAAAAGTTCTTTGGCTCTTTTATTCAAAGAAGAACCGCTTGCTTCCTTCGCGCCGCCAGCACCAGCCCTACGGGCAGCCAGAAGATGAACCACATCGGCCCAGGCCCCTTCGTGATCTGCCCCAGATCCGTTAGCCCGGCGATCAGCACGCTCGCCCAGATCGCCACCATCCAGAGCCACTCCGGCGTCCACCCGCGCCGCGCCGCCCAGAGCGCCCACCACACCCAGAGCACGAGCCCGGCAAACAGCGCCCCGCCCACCGCCCCGCTGTAGAACAGCACAGACAGGTACAGGTCGTGCGGGAACGTGATCCCGGGCATGTCCAGGTTCGCCGCCAGCCCATGCCCCAGCAACGGCCGCTCGCCTATGAGCTGCAGCGTCCGGTTCCAGATCTCGAAGCGGTGCGAGGAGCCGCGCGCCACCAGCATGTCCGCCTGATGGTGCCGCACCCAGCC
>CAHJWU010000294.1 GCA_903643085.1 Rhodospirillales bacterium | reverse complement strand
GCTGCGGCGCACGGCCCTGTCCGCCGGCGCGGTCGTAGGCACGGAAGTGGCGGTGAACACGGCCACGCACGCGCTGCTCTCCAGCCCCCTCCTGCAGCATGTGGCGGGCGAGATGGCGGGCGCCGGTGTGGCGGCGCGGCGGATGGTGGTGCTTGCACGAGCGGCTACCGTGGCTTGCTCGCCGGTGCCGCCTGAGTGAGGCAGGACCGCTTTCTGCACCTCGGAGCGAAGATCAGCAGGGTCTTTCCCGAGAAGCGAAATGCGTCATCTGCGCTGTCGTGCAATGTTCAAGCGTACGCCTCCCGGCAGAGGCGAGAAGCCCTTTGCCGCTGTTTCAAAAAGGCCTTCCTTGACCTTCGCTACGCCGCCAGAGGGTAGCGCAACGCCGGATTGCCAACGAAATCATGCCCGCCGCTATGCACGAGCGCACCCTGCGTATCGAGCCAGATCCTGCCGCCAAGCGCACGCCAGCGACGGCAGAACGTGTAATCCTCGCTGAGGTAATGCCGCGTCTCCGGCTCGATCATGCAGTCGAACAGCGCAAACTGGTGCGGGCTTGCATCCTGCGCCTTACGGTCATGCGAGGCGGCGAAACGCAGCTCCGGGTAGGCCGCCATCATGCGCGCGATCGCCTCCCGCCGTATCATCATGAAGCCGGTGCCGGCGTATTCGCCGGTGACGAAACCGTCCTTCTCCTCGCGCTCGCCATCCGCGCAGGGCAGGCCCACGTAGCGCAAGGCGGCGGTCTCCAGCCCCTCGCCCTGACGCACCCGGGTGATCGCCTCGGGTGACCAGTCCCGCGTCTTCAGCGGATACATGCCGGCCACCACGTCCTCCCCGGAGGCGAGCATGCGCAGCACCTGCGCCGGCAGGTAGGAGATGTCCGCGTCCACGAACAGCAGGTGAGTTGCCGCCGGCCGGTCCATGAAGCGCGCCACCAGCGTGTTGCGGCTGCGGGTGATCAGTGAATCGAACCCGTGCAGGTCCACGGTGACGGCAAGGCCAGACTGCATGCCCTGGAGCATCAGGTTGGTGGTGGAGAGCATGTAGCCCTGCGTGACGACCCCGCCATAGCAGGGCGTGCAGACGACGATGCTGGCGTGGTTGGGTGATGCCATGGCGCGGGTCCGGAACAACGCCGCCAGGGTTAACGCAGAAACGTAAATAAGTCGTTACGTTTGCGCGACAGGCACGCGCCAGACAGGTCCGGAGACGCGGCGAGCAGGCGGTCCTCCGGCAGCAGCCCGGCCGGCAGCGCGCGCCAGTGCCACCTGCAACCTGTGGAACGGGTCCGGGTTGCTCGCCTTCCATGTGTCGAGCCCGACTCGGGCCGGGGTTAAGAGCAGCCCGTCTCGCAGGCACTTTGACCCACCCCGCCCGCAACCCTATATCCACACCGAAGCGAGCCGCCCCACACGTGGAAACCACGCCGATGAACTACCGCCCCTATCAGAAGATCGAACGACGCCGCTCCAGGCAGATACACGTGGGCCGCGTCCCGGTGGGCGGCGACGCGCCGATCAGCGTGCAGACGATGACCAACACGCTCACCTCTGACGCGGCCGCCACCATCGCCCAGATACGCCTGTCCGAGATCGCCGGCGTGGACATCGTCCGCGTGTCCTGCCCGGATGTGGAGAGCACCGCCGCACTCGCCGAGATCGTGCGCGAGGTGAACGTGCCGATCGTGGCAGACATACATTTCCACTACAAACGCGCTATCGAGGCGGCCCAGGCCGGCGCCGCCTGCCTGCGCATTAACCCGGGCAATATCGGCAGCGCCGATCGCGTGCGCGAAGTGGTCAAAGCGGCGAAAGACCACAACTGCTCGATACGCATAGGCGTCAATGCCGGCTCGCTGGAACGCCACCTCCTGGAAAAATACGGCGAGCCCAACCCGGACGCGCTGGTCGAATCCGCCCTCGAACACGCGAAAATCCTCCAGGACCACGACTTCCACGAGTTCAAGATAAGCGTGAAGGCCTCGGACGTCTTCCTCGCGGTGGCCGCCTACACCCAGCTCGCCGAAGTCTGCGACCACCCGCTGCACATCGGCATAACCGAGGCCGGCGGCAAACGCGCCGGCACGGTCAAATCCGCGATTGGCCTGGGCAACCTGCTCTGGGCCGGTATAGGCGACACCCTGCGGGTCAGCCTCTCCGCCGAACCGGCCGAGGAGGTCCATGTCGGCTGGGACATCCTGAAATCCCTGGGCATTCGCCACCGCGGCGTGAAGATCATCTCCTGCCCGTCCTGCGCCCGCCAGGGCTTCGACGTGATACGCACCGTCGCCGCCCTGGAGGAACGCCTCGCTCACATCGAGACGCCCGTCACGCTCTCGATCATCGGCTGCGTGGTGAACGGCCCGGGCGAGGCGCTGATGACCGACCTCGGCGTGACCGGCGGCGGCAACGGCCGGCACATGGTGTATGCGGCCGGGCGTCAGGACCACACGATCGAAGGCGTCAGCATGATCGACCACATCGTGGAGCAGGTCGAGCGCAAGGTTGCGGCGATCAAGGCGGAACCGTCGCCTGTGCTGGAGACGGTCTAAGCCAGCACTCTTGCCGGCAGACCTGCGCATTGAACTTCTGCGTCCGATCGGCGCGGTTTAACCGTACGCGAGAGCCGCGCGAATTTTTGCGGTTCCGTGATGTCCTGCCTGAACGAATGCCCGCTTTGCCCGTTCTCCGCGCTCCTTTTCGAGGTAGACGCATCCGGTGCATAGCCATTCCGACGACATACATCTGAGCGAGGAAGCCGGCCTGGCCGGACTGGCGGCCCGCGCGCCGGACGGCCGGGTTCTCCTGATCGCCCACAGCGAGGCGCAGGCGGCGCGTCTGGCGGGTTCGGCCGCGGCACTGGTGCCGGAACTCTCGCCCGTATTGCTGCCTGGCTGGGATTGCCTGGCCTACGACCGGGCGAGCCCGTCGCGCGCCGTGATGGGCCAACGCATGCTGGCGCTGCAGGCCATGGCTTCAGGCACCGCGCGCCTGGTCATCGCCTCGCCGGAAGCCGCGGTGCAGCGCCTGCCGCAGGCCGGGCGATACCGGGCGGTGTCCGTGGCAACAGGCCAGGCCGCCGATCCCGGCGCGTTGTGCGCGGAGCTGGCCAGGCTGGGCTACGCCGCGTCCGAGGAAGCCGACCAGCCGGGCGACATGGCCCATCAGGGCATGGTGCTGGACGTGATCCCGGCCGACGGAAGCCCTGGCTTGCGCCTGCGGCTCGAGGGCGAGGGCGCTGCCTGCACCATCGCCGGTATGGACCGCTTCGACCCGGTGACGCAGCGCAGCGCCGGCGCGGTCGCGCAGCACGCGATCGGTCCCGCCTCCGAACTCGTGTGCGACGCGGACGAGGAGATGCCGGCGCGCGTGCCGGGCCTGGAGCACGGTCTGCCCGAGTTTGCCGGCCCTCTGACCGACGTGTTCGCGCTTATGACGGGTGCCGCGGTGCTGCTGGACCCGCAGGCGGCCGAGCGCGTCGCCGATCACCTCGCGCAGCTGGACGAGGCGCGCGCCACGCGCATCGCACTCTGCCGCGCGCAGGGCGGCACCTTGCCGCCGGAAGGCCTCTATCTGGACCAGGACACCTGGCGCAAGGCCATCGCCGCGGCAGAGACGTTCGATTGGCCGCGCGCGCATCGCCTGCCGGCGTTCCGCGCCGGCCGCAACCCGGCCGAGGCCGCGCGGGCCTACATCGCCAAGCGCAGCGAAGCGGGCTGCCGCATCGGCGTCTCCGGCCAGCTTCTCGCACGCGCGCTGCGCGTCAA
>CAHJWU010000293.1 GCA_903643085.1 Rhodospirillales bacterium | reverse complement strand
GCTCGCCGCGGTGCCGGCGCGCGCCGCACCGCCCGGCCGCCCGGGCGCCACCATACGCGTGGCGTCCAACGTGCCCGCCGGCGCGATCGACCCGATGACGGTCAGCGAGATCGGCGGCTTGGCCATGCTGCAACAGACCGGCGAGTTCCTGCTCATGGCCGGATCCGACCTGATCCTGCGCCCCGCGCTCGCCACCGCCTGGCACCCGAACGCGGACTGTTCCGCCTGGACATTCTCGCTGCGCCCGGGCGTGAGATATCATGACGGCCAAAGCTTCACCGCCGCCGACGTCGTCGCCACCATGGACCGCCTTTGCGACCCGAGGCTCGGCTCCAACGCGCTCTCCGTCCTGCGCGGCGCCCTTTCGCCAGGCGGCACCAAACGCATAGACGATTTGACGATACGCTTCGAACTTGACGCGCCGAACGGCAACTTCCCGTTCTACGTCTCGTCGGACAACTATAACGCCATCATCCTGCCGGCCAACTACGCCGGTGACTTCGAAACCACTTTCAACGGCACCGGCCCGTTCCGCCTGGAGCATTACGCGCCGAAAGTCGGCGCCAGCTTCGTGCGCAACGAAAACTACTGGGGCCGCCGCGCACTTCCCGCCCGCACGGAATTCTCCTTCTTTGCGGACCAGCAGCCGCAAATCCTCGCCCTCGAGGACGACCAGGTGGATGCCATCGTGCAGATTTCCGTCCAAGGCGCCCAAGGCCTGCTGCGAGACCCCGACGTGCGCATCATCGACATTCCCGCCGCCACCCACCGCCAACTGCATTTGCGCTGCGACGAAGGCCCGACCGCCGACCGCCGCGTCCGCCAGGCCATCGCGCTGACGCTGGACAGGCCCGGCATCGTCCACGGCCTGTTCCAGGGCCGCTCGCGACTGGGCAACGACTCCCCCTTCGCCCCGATCTATCCCTCGACCGATCCCGCGATCCCGCAACGCGCCAAGAACCTCGCCCAGGCCCGCGCCCTGATGCAGGCGGCCGGCCATCCTGACGGGTTCGAAACCACACTCACCACCGAACGCGTGCAGGAAATCCCCGATTACGCCGTGCTCGTGCAGAACGCCTGCGCCGAGATCGGCATAAAGGTGGAACTGCGCATCGAAGATCCCGGCACCTATTATGGCGCGGCCCAATTTGGCCGCTCGGACTGGCTGGACAGCCCGATGGGCATCACCGATTACGGCCATCGCGGCGTGCCGAACGTCAACCTCGCCGCGCCCTTCCTGAGCACCGGAACCTGGAACGCCGCGCGTTTCCACAATGCCGAATACGATCGCCTTGTCGCGTCCTACGTCGCCGCCACGGATCTGTCCGAACAGCGCGCAACCGCCGGCAAGATACAGGCCCTGCTGCTTGAGGAGACGCCTGTCATCATCGCGTATTTCTACGATTACCTGTGTGCTACCGGACCAACCGTCACCGGTGTCCAGGTCAGCGGGATTACGCAGATATGGCTGCAGGACGCAGCGTTGCGTTGAGTGTGAAGAAAGCAAGGCCTTCTTTTTTGAAAAAAAGAAGCAAAAAACTTTTATTCCCCACGCCTGTGCAAAAGCGCACGCTGGCGAAACGAGCACGCGCTGTGGTGCAGGCGGGGAGTAAAAGTTTTTTGCTTCTTTTTTTCAAAAAAGAAGGCCTTGCTTGCCTTCGATGAAACCACTCGCCCGCCGAGCCGCCCTGAGCGTGCTCACCCTCATCCTCCTGAGCATGGTCGTCTTCGCCGCCGGCCAGCTCCTCCCGGGTGACGTAGGCCGTTCCATCCTGGGCCCGCTGGCGGACTCCCGCGCCGTCGCCGCGCTGAACCACCGGCTCGGCACGGACCAACCGTCGCTTCTGATGTATGCGCGCTGGGTCGGCGGCCTGCTGCACGGCAGCGCCGGCCAGTCCTACGCCTACCGCAGCCCCGTGGCCCCGTTCATCTGGCGCGCGCTGGGCAAGTCGCTGGCGCTCGCGGCCGTGACCTCCGTCATCGTCGTCCCGCTCTCCATAGGCGCCGGCATCGTGGCCGCCCTGTGCCGCGGCCGCTGGCAGGACCGGGTGATCACCCTGGGCGGCCTGTCGCTCACCGTGGTGCCGGAGTTCGTCTCCGGCATATTGCTCATCCTGGTGTTCGGCGTCTGGCTGCGCTGGCTGCCGATCTCCGCCAACACCGGCCCCGGCACGGTGTGGCCGGAGCAGTTGCGCCACCTCATCCTGCCGGCGCTGCCGCTGGTGCTGATCCTGTTCGGCTACATCTCGCGCATCGCGCGCGCCGGCATGGTGGAGGCGCTGGATGCGGACTACACCCGCACCGCTCTGCTGAAAGGCCTGCCGTGGCGCCAGGTGATCGTGCGCCACGTGCTGCGCAACGCCCTGCTGCCCACCATCACGGTGATCGCCAATCAGGCGAGTTACCTGCTGGGCGGCCTCGTCGTGGTGGAAACCTTGTTCCGCTATCAGGGTATCGGCAGCCTCATCATGACGGCCGCCCGCGGCAAGGACTATCCCATGCTGGAAGCGGGCATCCTGACCGTCGGCGCCGCCTACATCCTGGCGGCCGTGGTCGCGGACCTGCTGGTCGCCGCGCTGGACCCGCGCAGCCAGGCGGCTGCCCGGTGAGGCGCCTGCTGCGCCCCGGCTTCCTCGCCGGGCTCGCCATCGTGGCGTTCTGGGCCGTGTGCGCCGTGCTCGGCCCCTGGCTGGAACCGCAGAATCCCTATCGGGACGACCTGATGAACGCCCTGGCGCGGCCATCGGCCGCGCACTGGTTCGGCACGGACCAGATCGGCCGGGACATCTTCTCCCGCATCATCGCCGGCGCGCGCCCCATCCTGTCCGTGGCGCCGCTGGCCACGCTGCTGGCCACCCTCTGCGGCACCAGCCTGGGCCTGCTCACCGGCTACGCCGGCGGCTGGACGGACGCGCTGCTCAGCCGCCTGATCGAGGTCATCCTCGCCCTCCCGCTGATCGTCGTGGCCCTGGTGGTGCTGGTGGCGCTCGGGCCGTCCCCGCTCAACGTCACCGTGGTCATCGCCCTCGTCTTCACCCCCATCATCGCGCGCACCGTCCGCAGCGCCGTGCTGGCCGAGTGCAAGCTGGATTACGTCCCTGCCGCCCAACTCCGCTCCGAGCGCGCGCTGCACATCATGTTTGTCGAGATCCTGCCGAACGTCCTGCCGCCCCTCCTGGTGGAGGTGACGGTGCGGCTCGGCTACGCGATCTTCACCGTGGCCTCGCTGAGCTTCCTGGGCTTCGGCATCCAACCGCCCTCGCCGGATTGGGGGCTGGCCATCGCGGAGAATTACGGCCTCATCGTCGGCGGCTATGGCTGGACCGTGGGCTTTGCCGCGCTCGCCACCGCCTCGCTCGTCGTCGGCGTCAACCTGATTGCAGAAGGCCTGCAGGAGGCGCTGCAATGACGCAGGCCGCGCTGCGCTTCGACGGCGTCTCGGTCTCCTACGGTGGCGTGCCGGTCCTGCACGGTCTGTCCCTGCACGTGGCCGCCGGCGAATGCGTGGGGCTGGTGGGCGAGTCCGGCTGCGGCAAATCCACCGCCGCCTTCGCCGCCCTGCGCGCCCTGCCGCGCGGTGGCCGCGTCACCCAGGGCGCCATCAGCATCGGCGGCCAGGATGTGATGGCGCTGCCGCCCGCCGGGCTGCGCCGGCTCTGGGCCACGCGCGTGTCTATGGTGTACCAGGACCCCAGCCGCGCGCTGAACCCAACGCTGACCGTGGGCGCGCAGCTCCGCGAAGCCTTCGCCGTGCTGGGCGCGCCGGCCACCGGCGCAGAT
>CAHJWU010000292.1 GCA_903643085.1 Rhodospirillales bacterium | reverse complement strand
GGTCCCGGCCGGAGGTGGCGATTCGGGTGCCTAAGTGGGAAAAGGTGGTTATCTCGCTTCGGGTGCTACTTACGTAGACAAGGCAAGCAAGGCCTTCTTTTTTGAAAAAAGAAGCAAAAAACTTTCGCTACCCAGACGCTTGGTCGCTTCGGTGTGTCCTGCGGCATCCGGCTGGTGCCGGCAGGCGAAATGCCGCATGAGGCGCACCCCGCCTCGGTCCAGCGGGGGTAGCAAAAGTTTTTTGCTTCTTTTCTTCAAAAAAGAAGGCCTTGCCTTCCTTCTTGCCGGAGTCCACCACGCCAGTGAGCGTCACCCACATCATAGGCGGCGGCCTGGCCGGCTTGGCCGCCGCGCTGGCGCTCACCGAAGCCGGGCGCCGCGTTGTCATCTACGAAGCGGGCCCCGCCTGCGGCGGCCGCGCGCGCTCGTATTTCGACCGGGAGCTCGGCTGCCGGATCGACAACGGCAACCACCTGCTGCTCTCCGGCAACCGCGCGGCAATGCGATATCTGGACATCGTGGGCGCGCGGGACACGCTGGCCGGCCCGGCTGGCCCGGTGTTTCCGTTCATGGACCTTCGCGGCGGCCAGCGGTGGACGCTGCGGCCGAATGCCGGGCGGCTGCCCTGGTGGGTGTTCTCCGCCAGGCGCGGCGTGCCCGGAGCGAGGCTCGCCGACTACGCGCGGTTGCTGCGGCTGCGCTTTGCCGGCGCCGAGGACACGGTGGGCGGCCTGCTGCCGCGCAACGCGCTGTACGAACGGCTGATCGAGCCGCTGGCCGTCTCCGGGCTGAACACGCCGGCGGATGCGGGCAGCGCGCGGCTGTTCTGGGCGATCATCGCCGAGACGCTGGCGCGGGGCGGGGCGAACTGCGTGCCGTGCTGGCCCAGGGTCGGCCTGTCTGAGAGCTTCATCGACCCCGCGGTGGCCTGGTTGCAGGCGCGCGGTGGGGTGCTGCACACGGGCCACCGCATCGCCGCGCTTGAGCAGGCGCGCGGCCGGGTGACCGGTCTGGCCGGGCCTGGCGGGGCCGTCACGGTCAGTGACGCGGACAGCGTCGTGCTGGCGGCACCGGCCGCGGTGTCGGCAGGGCTGCTACCCGCCCTGCACGTGCCCGACGCGCACGAGGCTATCGTCAACCTGCATTTCAAACTGCAGGTGCCGGCGGGAGAGGCCGGTTTCTGGGGGCTGGTCGGCGGCAACGCGGAATGGGTTTTCGCCAAGACGGGCATCGCGTCGGTGACGATTTCGGCGGCGAACCGCCTGTTGGACCGGCCCGCCGAGGTGCTTGCCAGGGCGGTCTGGCCGGAAGTCTGCCGCGCCACCGGCATCGTGGCGCCCATGCCACAATGGCGGCTGATCCGGGAAAAGCGGGCGACGTTCAGTGCAACTCCCGCGCAACACAAGCGTCGCCCCCAAAGCACAACAGGCTTGCCGAATCTGTTGCTGGCGGGCGATTGGACGGATACTGGATTGCCCGCAACGATCGAAGGTGCGATCAGATCGGGTTTCGCTGCGGCGCAGCAGGTTACAGCCAGCCGGCCCAGTGCGTGATTTTGCCCGTACGTAATTTTGCCAGTGCGTATTTTGCCTGTGCGTAACATTGAACGAGTAATGCAAAGCCAGACCCTGACCCCGCCCGCCGACCTGGAGCCGACACCAACCCTGCAAGCCAGCATCGAGCGGGCAGCACAGGCGCTTGGCCGGCGACAGAACGCGGACGGACACTGGCGCTTCGAGCTCGAGGCAGACGCCACCATTCCAGCCGAGTACATCCTGCTCGAGCATCACCTCGACCGGATCGATCCTGCGCTGCAGGCCCGCATCGGCGTCTATCTGCTGGAGATACAGGGCGAGCACGGCGGCTGGCCGCTGTTCCACGGCGGCAAGTTCGACCTTTCCGCCAGCGTGAAGGCGTATTTCGCGCTGAAATGCCTCGGCCATGCGACGGACGCGCCGCATATGGCGCGGGCGCGGGCAGCCATCCTGGCGGCCGGCGGCGCCGAGCGCTGCAACGTGTTCACCCGCATACAGCTGGCGCTGTTCGGCGAGGTGCCGTGGCGTTCCATACCCACCATGCCGGTGGAGATCATGCTGTTGCCGGAGTGGTTCTTCTTTCACCTGTCCAAGGTGTCCTACTGGTCGCGCACCGTGATCGTGCCGCTGCTGGTGCTGATGACGCTGCGGCCACGCGCGGCCAACCCGCGCGGCGTGCACATCCCCGAGCTGTTCACCAGGCCGGCCCACCAGATACGCGACTACATACGCGGACCGTATCGCAGCTATTGGGGCCACGCGTTCAAGGCGCTCGACCTGTGCCTCAAGCGCGGCGAGACGTGGTTTCCCAGGCAGTCGCGCGCCCGCGCGCTCGGCGAGGCGGTGGCGTTCGTGACGCGCCGGCTCAATGGCGAGGATGGGCTGGGCGCCATCTATCCGGCGATGGCGAACAGCGTGATGATGTTCGCCGCACTGGGCTACGCGCCGGATCATCCTGATGCGGCGCTGGCGTGGCTTTCGGTACGCAAGCTGATCGTGGATGACGGCGAGCGCGCCTACGTGCAGCCCTGCGTCTCGCCGATCTGGGACACCGGGCTGGCCGGCGTGGCGATGGCCGAAGCCGCCTATGGCTGCGACGACTCGGTGCCCGGCGGCCGTGCACCTGTGGAGGCGGCCAGCGAGTGGCTGGTGTCCCGCCAGATACTCGACGTGAAGGGCGACTGGGCGGTGCGCCGGCCGGACGTGGCCCCCGGCGGCTGGGCGTTCCAGTACGCCAACGACCACTATCCGGACGTGGACGACACCGCCCTGGTCGGCATGCTGCTGGCGCGCAACGGCGACCCGGCGCATGACGAATCGATCGCCCGGGCGCGCGACTGGATCGTCGGCATGCAGAGCAGCGACGGCGGCTGGGGCGCGTTCGAGCCGGAAAACACCCACTCCTATCTCAACCACATCCCGTTTGCCGACCACGGCGCGCTGCTGGACCCGCCCACGGCGGACGTGACCGGCCGCTGCGTGGGCTTCCTGGCGCAGATCGGCATGGACAGCAGCCATCCGGTGATGGCGCGCGCGATCGCTTACCTGCGGCGCGAGCAGGAGAAGGATGGCAGTTGGTTCGGGCGCTGGGGCACCAACTACATCTACGGCACCTGGTCGGTGATCAACGCACTGAACGCCGCCGGCATCCCGCCGGAGGATCCGGCGATGCACCGCGCCTGCGACTGGCTGATCCGCGTGCAGCGCGAGGACGGCGGCTGGGGCGAGGACGAGGAGAGCTACGCCCACGCACCGCCTGGCCGTTTCACCGAGAGTACGCCGTCGCAGACCGCCTGGGCGGTGCTGGCGCTGATGGGCGCCGGGCGGACGGATGATCCGGCCACAGCGCGCGGCATCGCCTGGCTGGCGGCGACGCAGAAGGCTGATGGCGAATGGGATGAGGCGCCCTACACGGCGGTGGGGTTTCCGCGCGTGTTCTACCTGAAGTATCACGGCTACCGGCTGTTCTTTCCGCTTCTGGCGCTTTCGCGGTACCGGAACCTGCGGCGGGGCAACCAGCGGCGGGTGGATTGGGGGATCTGAAGAAGCGGTCCTGTCCTGAACGGACCGGAAAACTGCTCCCTGCCGGCGGCAGAGGCACGCGACGGCGGACCGGGAGTCTGCTTTCAAGGAAAGAGAAGGCCTTTCTTGCCTGATGCGGACCCATAGAGTCTCACGATGCTAGCGTTCGTGGTCGGCCTGAAAGCCGAAGCCCGCCTGGTGCATCCGATCACCCGCAAGGTGTTCGTGGGCGG
>CAHJWU010000291.1 GCA_903643085.1 Rhodospirillales bacterium | reverse complement strand
GCGCGCGAGACGGCGGCGGCCGAGGCGGACTGGCTGGCGGCGGAGGAGGCTTTGGAGGGGACTGGCTAGAGTAAGGAAGCAAGGCCTTCTTTTTTGAAAAAAAGAAGCAAAAAACTTTCACTCCGGCACGGTTGAGCGGCCTCGGTCGTTCCAGAAGCGGTCCGGATGTCGCAAATGCGGAAGGGAACGAAAGTTTTTTGGGTCCTTTTTTTCAAAAAAGGACTGCTTGCTTTCTGATCGCTGCCTTGCAGAAATTTTCCGGCCAGCGGTTCGGATCGTCAACGAAATGTGGTGTGTGACAGAATAATATCATATAAAGAGACGGCGTTTACCAGGCACATCACACCTGCCGACGGGATGTTGAGGATGAGCGGAGCGGACGGTGCACCGATGGATGACGACGATTTCCTGATCCCGTTCGCGCCGCGCCACACGGCGCCCGCCGGTTTTGCGCAGTCACCCGCGCCACCACCCGCACCACCGCCCGCGCCGCCTTTGATGCACGCCATGCCGGGCGTCCCGCTCTCGCACATCGCTTCCATCAGCAGCGCCACCGTCAGCCTGTCGTCCGAGAAGATACGCACCTCGCCCAGGCTCGGCATCGACCACAGCCTGCTGTCGTTCGTGGAAGGCATCGAACTGGGCGGCCGCCCCGCCTCGCCGCAATCGATGACCAGTTCGATGAACAGCCTGCTCCGCCTGCTGCCGGGCGAGGAGGTCATGGTGCAGGAAGACGGCGCGCAGGACGGCGAGGAGCAGGACATGCTCACCCCGCTGCTGCGCGAGACGTCCAGGCATCTGCGCAGCATCGGCCACGTCAACATCGTCGTCGCCGGACAGACGGGCGTGGGCAAGAGCTCGCTGATAAATGCGGTTTTCGGCGAGCAATTCGCCCGCACGGCGGCCGGCGAACCCGTCACGCAGCGCGCGGAATGGTTCTCATCCACCAAGATCCCGCTGCGTATCCTCGATACCAAGGGCCTGGAGGTGAAGGACTACGCCGGCACGGTGGCGGATCTGCGCGCCGAGATCGAAGCCTGCCGCGCGATGAAGGACGCCCGCGACCAGCTTCACATCGGCTGGCTTTGCATCGCGGCGCCAAGCAGCCGCGTGCAGGAAGCCGAGCTGGACGTGCTGCGCGTGCTCAACGCCTACAACATTCCCGTCATCGTTGTGCTGACGAAATACGACGATGATGAGGAATTCGTCGAGGTTGTCGAGAACATCCTCAACGCGCACGGCATCAGGCGGCACGCGATCATGCCCGTGCGCGCGCTGGCCAAGCCGCGCCGCCCGCCGCACGGCCTGTCGGACCTCGTGGTCTCCTGCTTCCAGGCGCTGCCGGCCGCGCATCGCGCGGCCTTCGCCGCCGCGCAGAAGGTCAACCTAACCCTCAACGAGCAGACCGCCAACGAATACGTCATGGCCGCGGCCGCCGCCGCCGCAGCCGCCGCCGTGGTCCCCATTCCGCTGGCCGACGCGCTGTCCCTGGCGCCGATCCAGACCGGCATGCTCGTGGGGGTCTCCGGCGCGTTCGGCCTGGAGCTGGACCGCCAGGCAATCCTGCAATTGCTCACCACCGTGCTCGGCTGCGTGGCCCTGTCCGTGGCCGGCCGCTGGGCCGTGGGCTCGGCACTCAAGCTGATCCCGGGGCCAGGCTCGGTGATCGGCGGCCTCATGAACGCCAGCGTCGCCGGCAGCCTGACGCTCACGCTGGGCCGCATCTACATCGCGTTCCTGGCCGGCTTCATCCAGCAGAACGGCCGCGTGCCGCTGGCCGACGAGATCGTGGCCACCTTCCCCACATACTACCGCACGTATTCCAAGCAGAAGGCCGCGGCGACCGAGGCCGCCACTGCGGCCGCGTAGGGCGGGCGTCTTCTTCAATGAACAGGCAGGCTTTCACGCCGCTGTCGCGCGGCTGCCTTGCCGGACGGGCTTGCCTCTGGCGTCAACCTCCGCCCGGGTTGGGCTCACCCCTTGTCCACATAAGGGTTTACCGTGCCCCGCCCCTGTATCCGGATAGGCGTGCCGGGCAGGGAAAACGTCTCGCGCAGGCTGTTGACCAGATAGCGGTGGTAGTCCTCCGGCATGATCTCCGCCCGGGTGCCGAACACCAGGAAGGTCGGCGGACGCGCCTTGGCCTGGGTGATGTAGCGAAGCTTCAGCCGGCGGCCTTCCACCAGAGGCGGCGGATGGCGCTCAAGTGCTGACTCGAACCACCGGTTCAGCGCGCCTGTCGCAACGCGCGTGTTCCAGATGGCGGACGCGGCGCGCACCGCCGGCAGCAGCTTCGCCACGCCTGCGCCGGTGGCCGCCGACAGGGTGACCACGGGTATGCCGCGCATCTGCGTCATGCTGAATTCCAGCCGGTCGCTGATCGCCTTGCGCGTGCGGTCGCGGTCCTCCACCGCGTCCCATTTGTTCAGTACGATGATGCAGGCGCGGCCCTCGCGCTCGATCAGGCGGGCGATCTGCAGATCCTGCTCGTGCAGGCCCAGCGAGGCGTCGATCGTCAGCGCCACGATCTCGGCCATCTTCAGCGCCTCTATGCTGGCGCTCACGCTCATCTTCTCGAGCGGCTCCTCTATGCGGGCGCGCCGGCGCAGGCCCGCGGTATCGACCAGCTCCACATCGCCGTCCGGGTCGTGCAGGATGGTGGCCACCGCATCGCGCGTCAGGCCAGGCTCGGGGCCGGTGATCATCCGCTCCTCACCCACCAGCCGGTTCAGCAGGGTGGATTTGCCGGCGTTCGGGCGGCCGACGATGGCGAGCTTCAGCGGCCGTGTGCCTTCTTCCTCCCCGCCCGCCTCCGGCTCAGGCGGTAGCGCCTCGGCGACCTCGCGCATCAGGTCGGCGATGCCCTCGTTATGCTCGGCGGAGATCGCCAGCGGGTCGCCCAGCCCCAGGCTGTACGCCTCCATCGCGTTGGCCATGCCAAGCCGCCCCTCGGATTTGTTGGCGACGAGCAGCACGCGGCGGTTCTGCCGGCGCAGCCAGCGGGCGAAATGCGCGTCGGCCGGCGTGATGCCGGAGCGGGCGTCGACGACGAACACGATCAGGTCCGCCTCGCCCACCGCGGCCTCGCTGCTGGCGCGCATGCGGCCGTAGATCGCCTCGGGGTCGGATTCCTCCAGGCCGGCGGTGTCCACCAGGCGCACGAGGCGGCCGCGCAGCATGGCCTCGGCGTCCTTGCGGTCCCGCGTGACGCCTGGTGTGTCGGACACGATGGCCGAGCGGCGGCCGGACAGCCGGTTGAAGAGGGTGGATTTGCCGACGTTGGGACGTCCGGCGATGACGACTACGGGGAGCACGGGGAGGGGTCCTGACGAGAAAGAAAGCAGGCCTTCTTTTTTGAAAAAAAGAAGCAAAAAACTTTTACTACTGACGGCTGCACAGGAGCGTGCGCTGGTACTGCAAATGCGAGCGCTTGCAGAATGGGGCGCGCCTCCGCGCAGGCGGGGAAGTAAAAGTTTTTTGGTCCTTTTTTTCAAAAAAGGACTGCTTGCTGTCTTACCGCGTTTCCGCCGCCCGAAGATACACGGTCGACTGGTTCTCCACATCCAGCAGCGCGGCCCCGCCGGGCGCCACATCCGCAAACGCGATCAGGCAGTCGCCCGGAGCAAGCGTCCGGCCGGTGAACCGCCTGAAGCCGGTCGCCTGCACCGCCTGCGCCGCCTGGCTGGCGAGCGGAACGCCGAGCAGGTCAACGGCGCCGGCAGGCCGGGACAGGGCAAGCGGGTCGGCGAGGCGAAGCACGTCGTAGTCCGGGCCTGGCTGGTGACCCACGAGGTGGGCCGCG
>CAHJWU010000290.1 GCA_903643085.1 Rhodospirillales bacterium | reverse complement strand
GGCGGGGGCCTGGCTGGTCGTGCTGGCGGGTGGCGACGTGCTGGCGGCGCATGCGGTCGGGTGTTTTGCCCGCGCGGTACGGGGGGCGCCGGACGCAAATGGTTTCTACGCCGACGCGGACTGCCTGGTCGGGGGCGAGCGCGCGGCGCCGCTGTTCAAGCCTGGCGGCGACCCTTGGATGGTGCGCAGCGGGCTGCTGGAGGTCGGCGCGTACGCGGTGCATCCGGATCGCGTGGCCGATGGGGCGCCCGAGGGGTTCGGGCACATTCCTTTCGTGCTGACGCATGTGGCTGGCCTGCGTGCGGCTGGCTTGGGTGAGGCTGGCTTGCGTGCGGCGCCGGCGGGGCTGCCTGCCGTGCCGGCCGGGGCGTGGCCGAGGGTAAGCATCGTGGTTCCTACGTCCGGGCGGGCGGCGCACGTGCTGCGATGTCTGCGCGCCGTGCTGGCGGGCACGGACTACCCGGATTTCGAGATGCTGCTCGCTGTCTCGTGCCGCCTGCGCGGCGACCGGGTGCAGGCGCGCAACCTGGCGGAGGCGGCCGGTCTGGCGGGCGTGCGGGTGCTGGATCTGGGCATGCCGGCGTTCAATTATTCCGCGGTGAACAACGCCGCGGTGCGCGCGGCCGACGGTGCGCTGATATTGCTGCTGAACGACGACGTGCGGCCGATCCGGGCGGATTGGCTGCGGCGCATGGTGGCGGCGACGCAGGGGGCAGAGACGCGGGGCTTAGAGACGCGGGGGGCGGCGCCGTTGCGGGCGGACATTGTGGGGGCGCGGCTGCTGTACGGGAACGGGCTGGTGCAGCATGGCGGCGTGATCCTGGGGCTGGCGCATCTGTGCGAGCATGCGTTCCGGCTGACGGCGCGCGGCGACGGCGGGCCGCACGGGATCGCCTTGCTGGACAGGCAGGTCTGCGCGGTGACGGCGGCCTGCCTGCTGGTGCGTCGTGCGGTCTGGGACGCAGTGGGCGGCATGGACACGGCGTTTGCGATCGCGCTGAACGACGTGGATTTCTGCCTGCGGGCCCGGGCTGCGGGCGCGATTGTTGCCATGCTGGCGTCCGTGGAGCTATATCATTACGAGGGCACATCGCTGGGGCGGCATTACGGTGGCGCCCGGGCGGCGCTGGAAGCGGTGGAAGTGCAATGTCTGCGCAACACCTGGCAATCTGTGATTGCAGCAGATCCCTTCTACAACCTGCAGGCGTCGCTTGAGGTGGGGCGGGAGTTCACGCCGGCATTTCCGCCGCGCCTGACACCGCTCTCCTGGATACGTGGCAAAAGTGCAGCACTGGGCTAATGACTTTGCAAGCACGGTGTTGCGCGCCGGTGCGGAACCGCGTATGCGGCACACGAAAGGTTGATACGGCAGGAGTCGCGTGATCGCGGGCGCGCTGTGGCGAGTGGCTGTCCAAGCTGCCTGGCGCGCGCCACGTGCGAGCCTGGCGTTTTTGCCGATCTTAAATGACCGCGCACCCGGCCGGTGCAACAGGGAGTTCGACGACCATCATGAGCAAAGCCTTCATTGCCGGCATCATCCAGGAAAGCACCGAATGCACGGGTGTGGCCGCCAACGCGGCTGCCGGCACGCTGATCGACGCGATCGTCAAGCAGTTGAAGAAGGATGGCGGTTTCACGCTGCCGTCTTTCGGCACGTTCACGGTGCGCAAGACAAAGGCGCGAAAGGCGATGAACCCGCGGACCGGCGAGCCGGTCAAGGTGAAGGCGGGCAAGACGGTGCGGTTCAAGGCCAGCCCGAACCTGAAAAAGGCAGTCTGAAGCAAAAGCTATTTTTGCGGATTCCCTCAAGGAGTCCGCGACAGCGGAGTAAAAGTTTTTTGCTTCTTTTTTCAAAAAAGAAGGCCTTCCTCACACCAGGAGCACCCGTGACAAGCCTGAGAGTGGCGGTAGTGCAGGTGACGCCGATACAGCAGAACTGCACGCTTCTCACGGATGCCGAAAGCGGGCAGACGGCGATCGTAGATCCCGGCGGGGATGTGGACAGGATAGTGGCGGCGTTGAACGCGAACGCGCTGCTGCCTTCGGCGATCTGGCTGACGCACGGGCATCTGGATCATGCGGGCGGCGCGGCCGAGCTCGCGGAACGACTCAGGCTCGAAATCATCGGGCCGGACGCGCGCGATGCGATGCTGCTCGGCAACATCGTGGCGCAGGCGGCGGAGTACGGGCTGACGGGGCTGCGCGACTGCGTGCCGGACCGATATCTGCGGGAGGGCGACACCGTCTCGGTGGGCACGCAGGTGTTCGAGGTTTTGCACTGTCCGGGCCATACGCCGGGACATCTGGTGTTCGTGAACACGGCGGCGCGGTTCGCGCAGGTGGGCGACGTGCTGTTCGCCGGGTCAGTCGGGCGGACGGATTTCGCCTATGGGGACCACGCGGCGCTGATCTCGTCGATCAGGACGAAGCTGTTGCCGCTTGGCGACGATGTGCGTTTTGTCTGCGGGCATGGGCCGGCTTCGTCGATCGGGGCTGAACGGGTGGGTAATCCGTTTCTGCAGTGACGCGGGGCCTGGGTTTTTGTGGATTGTTGCCAGGCAAGCAAGGCCTTCTTTTTGAAAAAAAGAAGCAAAAAACTTTTGATCCCTTTGCAGGCGTAAACGCCTCGAATTTTCTGGATGCGCCCGAACGCCGCACATGCGGGAGCAAAAGTTTTTTGGTCCTTTTTTTCAAAAAAGGACTGCTTGCTTTCTATGCGTCCCGCTTGCAGCGGGGCTGGTGTCAGCGCAACGGCACCAGTTTCCAGAGCCGTTGGCCAGGATGACGTATGCTACGGCTTCAGCGCAGGGCCTGGCCGCTGCCCGGGACGATGATGTCCAGCTCGTTGGCCTGCGCGTCCAGCATCTGGGTGCGGCGGAACATCCAGTCTTCGGCCTCGTCGCGTGTGGCAAAGGCGCCTTCGTCGTTGTCCATGGCGGTCTCGCCTATGCCGATGACGCTGTACCGGCCGTTCGGCAGGGCTACGATCTGTAGCATGACGGATTGCGAGGTGTCGGACATGGGTGCGGTCTCCTGCGCTGTCGCCTGGAGGTAACTTTGGGGGGAGGGGAAAGTTCTGGTGCTTTGGGGGGCGGTGGGGTGCTCAAGCGCACTCCACCCTACGGCCTGGTGGGCGGCGGCGGTTTTCGGTTTTTACGTAGGTCGGCTGCTCAGGCTGCGGATTGGGCCTTGGGCATCAGGTTGAGGAGCGCGTCGCGGCCGAGGCGGGAGCAGAAATTGCCGAAGCCTTCGTCGGGCGTGGCGGACCAGGCGGCGAAGAGGGGGTCGAAGAGGCTGATGACTTCGGCGTGGGGGATTTTCTCCAGGAGCTTGAAGCTGAGTCGGGTGCCCTCGAAATCGCCGCCCACGTAGATGGCGTAGAAGCCGGGCATGCGGCCGACTATGCCGATGTCTCCGGCGTAGGTGCGGGCGCAGCCGTTCGGGCAGCCGGTTATGCGTATGCTTATGCGCTGGCCGGCGAGGCTGTGGCGGGCGAGCAGGGCGTCGAAGCCGGACACGATCTCGGGGTGCATGCGCTCGGCTTCGGTCAGCGCCAGGCCGCAGGTGGGCAGCGCCGGGCAGGAGAGCGCGAACTGGGCCATGGGGGACATGGCCCGGGCGGGGGTGACGCCGTGTTCGGCCAGGAGCGTGTCGATGGCGTCGCGGTCGGCGGGGTCGATGTCCGTCAGCAGGACGTCCTGCTGGGGAGTCATCGTGTAGTTGGGGGCGTAGAGCTCGCCGATGCGGCGCAGGGCGGTGCGCAGGCGGGCGCCCGGCGGCTGGGAGGGGCCGCCGTCGATGATGCGGCCGGCGGCGACCGGGACGCCCAGCCAGAGGCGGCCG
>CAHJWU010000289.1 GCA_903643085.1 Rhodospirillales bacterium | reverse complement strand
GGACTGGCGAAGCACCTGCTGCCGGCGGCGCGGCGCAGCGTGCTGGCGCATCTGATCAAGCTGGGGCGGGAGAAGCGTGCGACAGAGGACGGCGCTTCCTGGCGGCTTGGGTAGCAAAGGCCTTCGTTCGAGCTGTCGCGGACCTCTCCACAGCCGCCGACAGGGAGCAGGAGTTTTTTGCTTCTTTTTTGCAAAAAAGAAGGCCTTTCTCGCTTTCTCAGAATGGCAACAATATGTCCAAAGCCTGCTGTCCATACCGTGGTGTCTGCAGATCCGTAAGCGTCCCGCGCCCGCCGTAAGAGATACGCGCCTCCGCCATGCGGTCATGCGGCACCGTGTTGTCGCTGGCGATGTCCTGCGGCCTGATCACGCCGCTCACCTGCAGCTCGCGCAACTCGCTGTTCACCCGCATCTCCTGACGCGCGGCGACGACGAGGTTGCCGTTCGGCAGCACCTGCGTGACGACGCCGGCGAGCCGCAGCGTCACCGTCTCGTTCCGCTTGATCGTGCCTGTGCCGACGTTGGAGTTGGTGCTGCTGGCGTTCACCAAGGTGGAGGCGCTGACCGCCTTGCCGAGTATTTTCGGCAGCGCCGCCTCCAGGCCGAACAGGTTCGGCAGGCCCTCGGTCTCCGTCCCGGTGCGCGTGGCGCCGGTGGCGTTTTCCACATCTGCCGCGTCGGACGTGTTGACCAGTATGGTGATGATGTCACCCACCTGGGCGGCGCGCTGGTCCTTGAAGAAGGCGCGGCTGCCGCTGCGCCACAGGCTGGCAGGTTCGCTCGGGATCGTCTCCGCGCGCGGCATCGGCATGGTCACCGGGCGCCAGCGCGGGTCCCGCGTCGGGTCCGAGCTGGCCGTCATCACCGGCGGGCGGCCGATTTCAGACAGTTTGGTGAAGGTGTTGCAGCCTGACAGCGCAATGACGAGCGCCAGGCAGGCGAGGCGGGCGAGGGGCGCGCTCATGGCGCGCTCACCTGAGTCACGGTGGCCGCGCGGGGCGCCACCCGGACTTCGCCCGGGCCGGTCACCTCGGCGAGCACGATGCGGCGGGAGAGCGGGTTCTCCACGTGTATGCGGTCGCCCTGCGCGCCGGCTTCCGCGGCGATCCCCTGGGCGCTGAGCGACAGGCCGTCGCTGTCCAGAGACATGCGCACCAGCGCGCCGCGGGCGATGAGCGCGGGGCGCACGAGGTCCGCCAAGGTGAGTACCTGCCCGGCGGTCAGGTCATGGCGGGCGGCCATGCCGACTGCGTCCTGCGGGACGACGGCCGACGCACCGCGCAGGAGCGCCGCACGTACCCGCGCGGGGCGGACGTCCGAAGCGGTGACCAGATGGCCGGGCGGCAGGCGCGCCGCCGTGATTGCGGTGATGGCCATCGGTATCACCTGGCCGGAGACGCGTATCTGGATGGCCTCCGCATCCGGCACGGCGACCGACACCAGCGCGGTGAAACGCGCGGCCTGCGGGTCGTAGCTGAGCTGGCTGACCGCGGGCGTGGCGCTGCTGCCGGCCGGCAGCAGCACGGGCTGGATGTCCGGCGAGGCGACGTCGAACAAATCCGGCGCGCCGTTCGCGGCCAGTACTTCGCGCAGCGCCTCGGTGATGCGCGATTGCGGCAGGACGTCGCCGCGCCGCTCGACTACGGCGCGCTCGCCGCCGGTTTGCGGACGCCAGTCCACGTTGAAGTCCCGGGCGATGGCGGCCAGCTGCGGCGAGGCGACGGTGATGCGCGCGCCTGGGGCGGGAGCGGCGCCCAGCACGCGGTCCGGCGTGCTGCCCAGATTGTCGAACAGGTCCGCCAGGCGGACGGTGCCGGCGGTTATCTGCGTGAACGGGCGCAGGATGGCGGCCTGGGCGGGGGTCGTCAGGGCCAGGAGGCAGGCGATCAAGCAATCCTTCCCTGAAAAGAAGGACCGGAAAACTTTCGCAACCTGTCGGGGACTCTCCGGATTTGCCTTGGTCATCTTGTCTACCTCAGGTTCGAGAGGGTTTGCAGCATCTCGTTGGACGATGTGATGACCTTGCTGTTCATCTCGTAGGCGCGCTGCGCGGTGATCAGGCTGGTGATCTCGGTCACCACGTTGACGTTGCTGTTTTCCACGTAGCCTTGCTGGATGTTGCCGAAACCTGGCGCGCCGGGCGTGCCGGTGGTGGCGGTGCCGCTGGCGCCTGTCTGCAGGAACAGATTGTCACCCTGCGCGTCCAGCCCTGCCTCGTTCGGGAACGACGCGAGCTGCATCTGGCCAAGCGTCTGCGCGTTCGTCTGTCCGCTTATGGTGGCCTGCACCTGGCCCGACGCATTGACGGTGACACTGACGGCGTTGGTGGGGACTGTGATCGCGGGCACGACGGGATAGCCGTCCGCGGTCACGATGGTGCCGTCCGGCGCCAAAGCCAGGGTGCCGTCACGCGTGTAGGCGATCTCGCCGGAGGGCAGGGTCACCTGGAAATACCCGTTGCCCTGTATGGCGAGATCAAGCGTGTTGCCGGTCTGCGCGAGCGTTCCCTGCTCGGTGATGCGGTAGATCGCCGCCGTCTTGACGCCCAGGCCGATCTGCGCGCCGGACGGCACGACGGTGCCGTTGTCGGAGCTGTTCGAGCCCACGCTGCGCAGGTTCTGATAGATCAGGTCCTGGAACTCGGCGCGGCGGCGCTTGAAGCCGGTCGTGCTCATGTTGGCGATGTTGTTGGATATGACTTCGACGTTTGTCTGCTGGGCCTGCATGCCTGTGCCGGCGATGTCTAGGGAACGCATGTGCTGATTACTCCTGGCGGGCGATTAGCTGGCGGGGGCGGCGATCTTGTCGATGGCGGACTGGCGGCGCGTGCCTTCGGCCTCCACCATCTGAGTGACGAACTGGAAATCCCGCTCGGTGGTCATCATGCGGGTGATCTCGGCGATCGGCTGGACGTTGCTGTCCTCGACCGCGCCCTGCACGATCTTCGGCCGGGCGACGGGCGTGGTGGCCACGTCCGCGCGGAACAGGCGGCCGCCTTCCGCGGTGAGGCGGTTCGGATCGTTCGGCACCACGATGCCGATCTGGCCCAGCGGACCGTTCTGGCTGCTCAGCGAACCATCCGCCTTCACCGTCAGGTCCGTATCCGCCGGGGAGAGATTGAATTTCAAGCCTTGCGTGTCGAGCAGGTTGTGGCCGGCCTCGTCGGTGATGCTGCCGTCTTTCTGCAGGGTGAAGCGGCCGGCGCGCGTCAGGCGTGTGCCGGCTTCGGTCTGCACGCTGAACCAGCCGTTGCCGGACAGTGCGAGGTCCAGCGGGTTGCCCGTCTGGCTCAGCGAGCCTTCGGTCTGATCGCGGTAGGTGGCGCGCGTCTGGGTGAAGGCGACGGTGCGGCCGCCTGGCGGCTCGGCGCCGGCGGGCTCGCGCACCAGCCAGTCGGCGAACACTGTGCGCTCGGCGCGATAGCCGGGGGTGGACGCGTTGGCCAGGTTGTTGGCCACCACGTCCATCGCGCGGGTCTGTGCGGCAAGACGGGAGAGCGCGATGTTGGTGATGTTGTCCATTGGTCGGCAATCCCGGCTGCTGTGCTCTGCCGGAGGTTTCGCAAGCCGCGTGCCACGGAAATACCCAGGCGGCGCCGGGCGGCGAGGCCGCAGGCGGCAATTTCTGCCGGGCGGGCGCTGCCGGTAGGCCGCGGGCCGCACACGCCAGCGTGCGGGAAACCGGCGGTGGGGCAGGCGTTTGGGAGAGCAGGACGGTGATGCACGGCATCCCGCCGGCAACAAGAACGAGGAACGTATCATGCGGACGATCAAGAAAATTGCGGTCGCGGCCTGTGTGGTGGCGCTGACCGGCGGCACGGCGCTGGCGCAGGCCGCGGGCGGGGCTGGCGGCGGC
>CAHJWU010000288.1 GCA_903643085.1 Rhodospirillales bacterium | reverse complement strand
GGAGCGCCAGGGCGGCATCGCGCCGGCCGCGCAGCCGGCCGCCACGCAGCATGGTCCAGGCCAGCGGCGCCAGGGTCAGCACCGCCAGCGCAAGCAGGGCGAGCCAAGTCACGCGGTGCGGCTCAGCTCGGTCAGGCGGGCCTGTTCGGCCGGGGTGAGGGGCGGCACCAGGGCTACGGGGCGCCTCCTGCCGAGGAATGCCGCGCCGGCGCCGGCCAGCAAGGCCAGCGCAGGGGTGAACCACAGCAGGAAGGTGGCGGCGGTCAGCGGCGGGCGCAGGCGGACGAAGTTGCCGTACCTGGCGACCATCCAGGCCATGATCTGGTTGTCCGTGTCGCCGGCCTGTATGCGCTGCCGCACGATGGCGCGCAGGTCTTTCGCCAGGTCGGCGTTGCTGTCCTCGATGGACTCGTTCTGGCAGACCAGGCAGCGGAGCTGGCTGCCCAGTTGCTCGGCGCGGGTCTCCTGGATGGGGTTCGCCAGCATCTCGCGCGGGTCCGAGATGGCCTGAGCTGGGGTGACCAGTAAAAAGAGAAAGCAAGCAAGAGAGGGAAGGAAGGCCTTCTTTTTCGAGAAAAAGAAGCAAAAAGCTTTTGTCTGCGCTGTCGCGTCGTGTTGAAGCGTGCGTGTCAAAAAAGCGCGCCCGAACGGAACAAAAGTTTTTTGGTTCTTTTTTTCAAAAAAGAACGGCTTCCTTGCTGTGCTTGCCTGGGTCACGACTGCAAGCTCACGATCTTGGGGATCATCGGTTCAGACACCGGGCCGGCAAGGTGCCAGGCGATGTGGCCGGTAGCGTCGATGATGAAGTTCTCCGGCACGCCGTAGAGGCCGAAATCGATGAAGGTGCTGCCCGTGCTGTCTGCGGCGATGCGGGCGTAGGGGTTGCCGTACTGGTCCAGGAAGGCGCGTGTCTTCTCGGGCTTGTCCTTGTAGGCGATGCCCCAGAGTTGCACGCCCTGGCCGGCGAGGGCGGCCAGGGACTCGGCCTCGGCGGCGCAGGGGACGCACCAGGAGGCGAAAAAGTTCAGCAGCACCGGCTTTCTTGCCGCCGCGGCGCGCACGTCCTGGCTGGAGAAGCCCTGGGACGGTGCGACGGCCGGCAGGTTGAAGGACGGCATGGGCTTGCCCAGCATCGGGTTGCCGATGTCGTGCGGGTCGAAACGCCCGGACTGCATGCGGTCCAGCATGGCCCAGAAAGCGGCGCCGCCTGCTGCCACAACGCCGAGCGGGGCGAGGAGAAGCAGGCGGCGGCGGGCTATGGCGTCCATATCAGCGGGCTTGTCAGACGGGCATGTCAGGCGGGCACGGCGTTGCGTATGCGCGAGGGCGCGCCTACGCGCAGCCGGCGGTCGGCCAGCGAGAGCGCGCCGCCGGCGGCCATGATGACGCCGCCCAGCCAGATCCAGGGGGCCAGCGGGTTCACGTGCAGGCGCAGCACGGCCGAGCCGTCGCGCTCCTCGCCCAGCACAGCGTAGAGGTCGCGCATGAGGTTGGTGCGTATGGCGACGTCGCTGGTGGTCTGCTTCTGCGAGGCGAAGTCCCGCCTCGACGGGCGCATGATCGCGACAGGCGCGCCGTGTTGGGTGACTTCGATGGCGGCGACGCGGGCGTCGTAGTTCGGGCCTTTCTCGGAGTCGATGGAGAGCAGGGTCCACTCGTAGCCGCCGACGCTGAAACGGTCTCCGGCGTGGGCCTCGACGATCCTGTTTGAGGACAGCGACATCCCGGCGATGCCGGCGACGGTGACGCCCATGCCGGCGTGGGCGATGGCCGCGCCCAGCACGGCCACGGGCAGGCCGCGGGCGCGGCGCACGCTGTTCGCCACGGGGGCGCGGAACAGCAGCGTGCGCTCGACCACCTCGGCGAAGGAGCCGAGGATGATCCAGGCGGCGGCGCCGAAGGCAAGCGCGGGCAGGACGCGCATGCCGATGCTGCACACGCCGGCGACGATGCAGGCGGCGAGCGCGGCCCACCAGGCATGGGCGAGCACGGGGCCGAGGCGGCCGCGTTTCCAGGGCAGCAGCGGGCCCATCGCCATGGCCACGAAGAGCGGGATGGCGAGCGGCAGGACGGTCGCGTTGAAGAACGGCGCGCCGACGCTGATTTTCTGGCCCGCCAGGAGGTCCGCGAAGGGCGGGTACATCGTGCCCACGATCACCACCGAGCAGATCGAGCACAGCAGGATGTTGTTCAGCACCAGCCCGCCTTCGCGCGAGACGGGCGCGAACACGCCGCCGGATTTGAGCAGCGGCGCGCGCAGGGCGAACAGCAGCAGCGAGCCGCCGATGACCAGGCCGAGCAGCCCGAGGATGAACACGCCGCGCGCCGGGTCCTGGGCGAAGGCGTGCACCGAGTTGAGTATGCCGGAGCGCACCAGGAAGGTGCCGGACAGCGAGAGGCTGAACGTGCCGATGGCGAGCAGCACGGTCCAGATCTTCAGGCTCTCGCGTTTCTCCACCACGATGGCGGAATGCACCAGCGCGGTGCCGGTGAGCCAGGGCATCAGCGAGGCGTTCTCCACCGGGTCCCAGAACCAGTAGCCACCCCAGCCCAGCTCGTAATAGGCCCACCAGGAGCCCATGGCGATGCCGCAGGTGAGGAAGCACCAGGACACCAGCGCCCAGGGGCGGACCCAGCGGCCCCAGGCGGCGTCTATGCGGCCTTCCAGCAGGGCGGCGACCGCGAAGGCGAACGGGACCGCGAAGCCGACATAGCCCATGTAGAGGACGGGCGGGTGGAAGGCCAGGCCGGGGTCCTGCAGCAGCGGGTTCATTCCCTGGCCGTCCGGCGGAGCGGGAAAGGCGCGCAGGAAAGGGTTCGAGGTGAGCAGGCAGAACAGCAGGAAGCCGGCCGACGTGCCGCCGAGCACGCCGAGCACGCGGGCGCGCAGCGAGGAGGGCAGGTTGCGGCCGAAGCCGGCGACCAGGCCGCCGCAGATGCCCAGGATCAGGCCCCACAGCAGGATGGAGCCCTCGTGGTTGCCCCAGGTGCCGCTGATCTTATAGAGCAGCGGCTTGGCGATGGCGCTGTTCTCGGCGATGTTTACGACGGAGAAATCGTCATTCGCGGCGGCGAGGACGAGGCAGAGCGCCGCGGCGCCCAGGGCCACGAGCTGGCCCACGGCCAGGCCGGGCGCGGCCGACATCAGCCGCATGTCCCGCCTGTGGCCGCCCCAGAGGCCGATGACAGCCTGGGCGAAGGCGAGCGCGCAGGCCATGGCGAGCGCGAAATGGCCGAGTTCGGGTATCATAGCCTAGCTGCCTTTTGCGGACGCGATCGCTGCCTGCCACGTGCTTGCCGGCGGCGCCGAGCCCTTTGCGGGGTTCCAGTGGCCGGAGCGCTTCAGCGCGTCGGCCACGTCTCTCGGCATGTAGGTCTCGTCGTGCTTTGCCAATACTTCCTGGGCGCGGAAGCTGCGGTCCGGCTGTATGGTGCCGAGTGCCACCACGCCCTGGCCCTCGCGGAACAGGTCCGGCAGGATGCCGCGGTAGGTGACAGGGATCACGTGCGCGCCGTCGGTTACGGCGAAATGCGCGGTGGGCTCGCCGTCTTCCGGGGCGGTGTGCAGCGAGCCGGCCAGGACCAGGCCGCCGAGGCGTATCGTGCGGCCGGGGGACGGGTCCGTGGACGCGATGTCGCCCGGGGACATGAAGAAGACGAGGTTGTCGCTGAAGGCGTTCAGGGTGAGCGCGCTGGCGGTGCCCAGGCCGGTCATGCAGGCGAGCAGGGCTACGAGGCGGCGGTTTTTCCGCGTCATGGACGCACCATCACAGGGCGCGTCATGGACGCATCATCACAGGGCGCGTCATGGACGCGACCGGGCGCGTGGGTCGGCGGCGCGCAGGCGGCGGGCGGCGGTGGCCAGGCGCAGGCGG
>CAHJWU010000287.1 GCA_903643085.1 Rhodospirillales bacterium | reverse complement strand
GCGGCCAGCGCACAGGGGGGGGGTATCGTCAGTTGACCGACCAGGAGATCCGTCCGCCCGTCCCGCCGTTCACGCCTGAGACCGCGGTCGAGAAAGTTCGCAAGGCCGAAGACGCGTGGAACACGCGCGACCCGCAAGCCGTGTCGCTCGCCTACACGCCGGATAGCCGATGGCGCAACCGGGCCGAGTTCCTTTGCGGGCGTGACGCCATACGCGCGTTCCTGACGCGCAAATGGCAGAGCGAACTGGACTACAGGCTGGTCAAGGAGCTGTGGAGTTTCGACGGGAACCGCATGGCGGTGCGCTTCGCCTACGAGTGGCACGATGATGCCGGCGCCTGGTTCCGCTCCTACGGCAACGAAATGTGGGAGTTCGATGCGCACGGCCTGATGCAGCGGCGCATCGCCAGCATAAACAATCTCTCCATCACGCAAGCCGACCGGTTGTTCCGCTGGCCGCCCGGACGCCGGCCTGACGCGCATCCGGGGCTGGGCGGGCTGGGGTTGTAGAAGGCCTGCCTTGTCTCAGAGTCTGTTTGAAACGTGGCCTGGCCCGCCAGCTGGCGTGTTTTCGCGAGCACCGAAGCGGAGTTGCCGCGGGGTAATGCGCATCGGAGCACAGCGAAAGCGCGTCAGATGGCCGCCTGGGGCGCGTTTTCAGACGGACTCTCAGACGGTGAACTGCTCGGCCACGATCCGCTCGGACAAGCCCTGGTCGGGATCGAACAGGATCGTCGTCTTGACGCTGCGGTCCTCGCTGATCGCCACGGACGCCACGTCGCGCACCTCGGTGAAATCCGCCACCGCCGACACCGGTCGCTTGTCGCCCTCCAGTATCTCGAACAGAACGTCCGCCGTGCTGGGCAGCAACGCACCGCGCCACCGCCGCGGCCGGAACGCGCTGATCGGCGTCAGCGGCAGCAGGTTCGCCGAAAGCGGCACGATCGGCCCATGCGCGGAGAGGTTGTAGGCGGTGGAGCCGGCCGGCGTCGCCACCAGAACGCCGTCGCACACCAGCTCCGCCAGCCGCACGCGGCTGTCGATGGTGATGCGTATCTTGGCCGTCTGGCGCAGTTGCCGCAGCAAGGACACCTCGTTGAGCGCCAGCGCCTCTTCCACCACGCCGGAGCGGGTGACGGCATGCATGCGCAGCGGGTGCAGCACCACGCCCTGGGCGCGTGCGAGGCGGCCCGGCAGGTCGTCTTCCAGGAACGCGTTCATCAGGAACCCGACAGAGCCGCAGTTCATGCCGTAGACGGGTACGTCGCAGGTGAGCGTGCGGTGCAGGGTCTCGAGCATGAACCCGTCGCCGCCCAGGCAGACGACGACGTCCGAGGCGGTGAACGGCGCGTCGCCGAAGCGGGCGACAAGCCGCGCACGGGCTTCCTGTGCGAGGTCGGTCGGGGAAGCCAGGACGCAGATACGGGTCATGAGGAAGCAAGCAGTTCTTTTTTGAAAAAAAGAACCAAAAAACTTTTACTCCCGCGCTGGCACGATGGCCCCGTCCGGTTCTGCAAACACCCGCTCTGGCCAAACCGGAGCGCGCCTCGGGGCAGGCGCAGGAGCAAAAGTTTTTTGCTTCTTTTCAAAAAAGAAGGCCTTCCTTGCCTTGCTTATCCGAGACCCTACCCACCCCGCAGCCGCCGCGCCAGATGCACCAGGATCGCCGCCGTCGCCCCCCAGATGTGCTGCTCCGGGTGCGGCCATACCCAGTATTCCCGCCACGCCCCGCTGAACTCCGCCCTGCGGCGCTGCGGCGCCCGGGGATCCAGCAGCGTGGCCAGCGGCAGCTGGAAGATGGCGTCCACCTCCTGGGCGGAGGGCCGCGTGAGATAGCCTGGCGCCAGCAGCGCCAGCACGGGTGTGATACGGTAGCCGGTGCCGGTGGCGTAATCGTGCAGGCGCCCGAGGATTTCCGCGTGGTCCGGGTCCAGGCCCACTTCCTCGTTGGCCTCGCGCAGGGCGGCGGCTTCAGGGCTGGCGTCGGTGGGATCGATGCGGCCGCCCGGAAAACTCACTTGCCCGGAATGCTGGCGCAGATGGGCGGTGCGCCGCGTCAGCAGCACGCCAGGCGCCGGGCCGGCGGCGACGCCCACGAGGACCGCGGCTGGAACAAGCACGCCGCTGGCATCGGCGCGCTCCGAGGAATCGAGCCCGGCCGGATCAGGGCCGGAGAGGCGGGCGCGCAGTTCGGCCTCGGTCAGCCCGAAAGCGGCCGGCGCCGGCCGCTCATTCGTCAGTATCGTCCCAGCCGGTCTCGGCCACCAGGTCGCCCAGCGGGAAGAACACGCCGCAGCTCCACACGCCCAGCTTCTGCTGCCCGGCCACCACGCCGGGCACGGCGATCGCCACCAGCTCGTAATACACCGAGCGCGCGATGCGGGCCTCCAGCCGGTGCCCGCCCTGGCCGTCGCGTATGTGTATGTAGGGCACCGGCTCGCAGGTCAGCGCGTTGTGCGCCACGCGCAGCGCGTGCTCTGGCCCGGCTTCCACCACCTGGTCCACGTTGGTGCGGAAGGAGAGGCACTGGTTGCGCCCCTGGCTGCAGCCGCGCCATTCCAGCTCCACCGCGATCCACGGCGTGTCCTCCACCTGGATGCGGCCGCGCTCGACCGGTGTCTCCAGGAAGTAGTCGCCGGCAGCATCGCGCGTCAGCACGCTGGAGAACAGGCAGACCAGCTCCTTCCGGCCGATCGGGCTACCGCGATACAGCCAGGTGCCGTCGCGCCGGACCAGAAACGGCATGTCGCCGCACTCCGTCCTTGCCCGCCTGGGTCGCTCGCCGCCCGGCTGGGACAGGCCGCCGGGCGGCGCCATGGCGCTATCGACGATCGCACTGTCGGGCGTGAGGAGGGCACGGTTCATCGGGCAGCGGCTTTGCGGTGGCGAGGCGGGGTCCGGCGCATCACCGCCATATAGGGAGCGCGATGGCGCGTATGTAATACCACTGGCGCGCAAAATCGCCGGAGCGGCCGGGACCACTGGACGCGCGGCGTTTGCGGGTTGCAGGATGGCCACGCAGGTCCACACTCCCGCCCGCAGACCAGCTCAGCTCATGGGGATTTCCGGTTGCAGGACACTCTGATCGCCGACGCGGACCGCCTGGCCGCGACCGTGGCCGCCGCCAGGCGGGAGATCGGCCGCGTCATCCTCGGCCAGCAAGAAGCCGTCGAGCAGACGCTGGTCGCGCTGCTGGCCGGCGGCCACGCGCTGCTGGTCGGCGTGCCCGGCCTGGGCAAGACGCTGCTGGTGGAGACGCTGGGCACCGTGCTCGGCCTGGACCGCCGCCGGGTGCAGTTCACGCCGGACCTGATGCCGGCGGACATCACCGGCACCGAGGTGCTGGAGGAGGGCGAGGCCGGCCGCCGCAGCTTCCGCTTCGTCCAGGGCCCGATCTTCTGCCAGCTGCTGATGGCCGACGAAATCAACCGCGCCAGCCCGCGCACGCAGTCCGCGCTGCTGCAGGCCATGCAGGAGCGCCGCGTGGCCCTGGGCGGCGTGGAACACGTGCTCCCCCAGCCGTTCCACGTGCTCGCCACGCAGAACCCTATCGAGCAGGAAGGCACCTACCCGCTGCCCGAAGCCCAGCTGGACCGCTTCCTGCTGCAGGTGGAAATCGGCTACCCCCACCTCGCCGACGAGCGCGCCATGCTGCTGGCCACCACAGGCGCCGAGACCGCCGCCGCCACCCAGGTGATGACGGCGGACGACCTGATGCGCGCCCAGGCCCTGGTCCGACGCGTCCCGGTCGGCGAGAGCGTGGTCGAAGCCATCCTGGCCCTGGTCCGCGGCGCCCGGCCGGAGACCGCACAGGACGACGGCGTGCGCCGGCGGTCTCCGAGCGCACGAGGGCCCCTTGACCGAACTCAACCTGCCAACGGTGCCGC
>CAHJWU010000286.1 GCA_903643085.1 Rhodospirillales bacterium | reverse complement strand
CTGTCGGCGGGTGCTGCAACGTTCGCCGACAGGGACCAAAAGTTTTTTGCTTCTTTTTTTCAAAAAAGAAGGCCTTTCTTACACCACGGTAAAATCAAACCGGCTCTTCGAAAAGTTCGGATTGAAATAAGGGTCATTTTCCATGTAACGCGCCCAGCGCGCCACGAAGCGCCGGCGCTCGTCCGAGTTCTGCGTCACCCGCTTGGCGGACGCGCCCTCGAAGTGGAACAGCGAGCAGTAGGGCGTGTAGACGATGCGGTAGCCGCTCTCGATGACTTTCAGGCACAGATCGGTGTCGTTGAAGTCTATGGCGAAGCTCTCGTCCAGGCCGCCCACCTGGCTCATCACGCTCTTGCGCGTGGCGAAGCAGGCGCCGGTGACGGCGGAGTAGTTGCGTATCAGGTGGGTGAAGCCGTTGTAGCCGACGAAATCGCCGGGGAACGAGTGATAGACGTGCGCGGCGCCGTTGTTGACGCCGATGACGCAGCCGACATGCTGGATCGTGCCGTCGGCGTGCAGCAGCCGGCCACCGACAGCGCCCACTTCGGGGTCCTGGCTCAGTTCCAGCAGGGACGTCAGCCAGTCTTCGTTTATCACCTCCATGTCGTCATTCAGCATGACGAGGTGTTCGGTGCGGCAGACGCGCAGGGCGAAGTTCGCCTTTGCCGCGTAGTTGAACGGCACGACGGTGGCGGTGTAGTTCTCCACGCGCACGCCTAAGCCGCGGAAGCGGGCGAGCTGCTCGGGCGAGAGTTTGCTGTTGTCGACGACGACGATCTCGTAGTTGCGGTAGCTGGTGCGGCGCAGGATCGAGTCCACCAGGTTATCGACCATGTGGAAGCGGCCGCGGCCGGGCAGTTCCAGATCCGCGTTGTTGGTGAGTATGAGAAGCGAGACGCGCGGGCGGCCGAGTATCTTGCGGCGGACGCGGAACGTGCCCGGCAGCAGGCCGTCCTCCACCCAGGCGCGGTTGCCGTGCTTGGCGGACACGTGGTCTTCCAGCGCGCGGAAGCCGGCGCGCAGCGCGTAGGGCTTGGCGTCCACCACGGCGGCCGACGAGCCTTCCACCGCGCGCCAGTGATACAGCGCGCGCGCGATGTGGTGCACGCGCTGGGTGCGGCGGGACAGGCGCAGCATCAGGTCGTAATCCTGCGCGCCGGAATAGGCGCCGCGGAAGCCGCCGAGTTCCAGGAACAGGCGCTTGCGCACCACGAGCATGTGCAGGACGTACATGACGGATTCGAGGTGTTCGGGCGACCAGTCCGGCTTGTGGTAGGTGTCGACGAGGCGTCCGTGCGCGTCGATCTTGTCTTCGTCCGTGTAGATCACGTCGATGTCCGGATCGGCGAACAGCGCGCGCGCCACTTCCAGCAGCGCGTCCATGTGCAGCGCGTCGTCGTTGTCCAGCATGGCGACGAACTCGCCTGTGGCCATTTCGGCCGACAGGTTGGAGGCGCCGGCGATGCCCAGGTTGCGCGCCGCGCGGCGTATCTTGATGCGCGGGTCGATGCCCTGCAGGCGCGCCAGCACGGCGAGCGTGCCGGGGTCGGTGCTGCAATCGTCGCAGATGCACAGCTCCCAGAACGGGTAGCTCTGCTGCACCACGGACACCACGCAGGCTTCCAGCCAGGCGGCGGCCACGTTATATACGGGGACGACCAGGCTGATCACCGGGCGGCGCATGCCCAGGGCCGCCACCGCCTGGCGCTGCAGCGCGTCCAGGGCGGCCACCGGCGTGGAGCCCACCATGCCGCGCGTGCGGCCCACCCAGCCCAGGAACGGCGGCAGTTCGGCGGACAGGCCGATCGCGTGCAGGCGCCGGCGTATTTCGTGGCCGATCTGGGCGGCGCTGAACTGCTCGCGCATGCGCGCCTGCCCCAGCGCCCCGCGCGCCCAGGCGGCGGGCTGGTCCTCGTACACGGCGCGGAACTGCGCGATCAGCGACTCCCGCCGCGGGTCGGCCCAGACGTAGAACGGCATGTAGGGGCCGGCGGCCGCCTGCACTTCCGTCAGGTCGTAGTCGACGGGGAAACCCACGCTGGAATCGAAGAACTCCAGGTTGCCGGAGTAGTTGGTGGCGATCACCGGTTTGCCGAGCGCCATGAACTCGGCGATGTTGAGCCCGAAGCCCTCGCTGCGGTGCGCGCTGACCAGCACGTCGCACGCCGCGCGCAGCAGCGCCATGTCGCGCTCCGGCAGCATGTCCGCCATCACCAGCACGTTCTCGGCGCCGCGCAGCGCGCGGGTGAGCTGGCGGGTGATTGCCGGCTCGATCGCGGTGGAGTGGAATTTGATGACGAGGAAGACGTTCTCGTCCGCGGCGAAGGCTTCGCGGAACGCGTCTATCACCATGCCGGGGTTCTTGCGCGCGCTGGTGCTGCCCACGTCGAACGCCACCAGGAACACCAGCCGGTCACGCGGGATGCCGAACATCTCGCGGCCTTCCTCGGCGGAGGCCTGCACCACCTCCACCGGCAGGCGTATCTTGTGCACCGGGACGGGCGCCACGGCGCCTATGCTGTCGATCTCGAAATCGCTGTTGGTCCAGACCTCGTCAAGCGGGGCGAAGCTGGTGTGCCAGTCCGGGCGGAAGGCGGCGAGTTCCCAGGCCCAGACGGCGATGTTATAGGCGTCGTCGAAATGGCCGGCGGGGTAGAGCGCGGTCAGCCGGGCGATCTGGTCCGCGTTCGCCATAAGCAGGTTGCAGCGGTACGTGGGCGGGCGCGCGCGCTCGGCGGGGGTGATGCGCGGGGCGGCGCGGCTCACGTCGAACGGGTGCAACTCGGTGGCGATGCCCACGCTCTGGATCGCGCGCAGCAGGCCGCGCGCCGCGGTGCCCAGGCCTGAGGTGGCGGCGAACGGCCCGAACACGTTTATGCCGAACGGCTTGGCCAGCTCCTCGGCCGGACGGGCCTGCCAGGTGTGGTAGGGCGCGATGCCGGTGCCGACGCGGCCTTCGAACCGGCCGTGATGTATCCAGTGGTGGCGCGCGGCTTCAGGGTCGCTGCCCAGGGCGGTGCGCACGTCCGGGTAGAGCAGGAAGTAGCTCTCCGCGTCGAAATTGTCGGTCTCCACCTCGCAGCCGGTGCCTGGCGGCACCGCCTCGGTGTAGAGCGAGTCCTCGGTCATGCTGGGACGCAGCCCTGCCTGTTCCTCGTCGGCGCCCACCGCCAGCCAGTGCGCGCGTCCGCTGGCGAACTCGCCGCTTTCCACCATGGCCGCCACGTCCGGGTTCAGCGCAAGATAGAGGTCCTCGCTGAAGCGTTCGTCCGGCCCCGCACCCGCGCCGGGAAGCGGCGGCAGATAGGGGAGTGCCGCGTCGGACGCCGCCATGGGCACCGGCACCGGCGAGGCAGGAACCGGGGCCTCGTCGGCCGGCGGCAGCACGGACCGCTCGAGCCCCGGCGGCCCGCCCTCGAAGGGCGAGTGCCTGATCCCGGCGTCGATCTCCGCCCGCCCGTAGGACTGGTAATGCTGGAAGCCGCTTTCGAAGGAGCCGGCGATGACCGCCAGGCGCACGTCCCCGAAGGCGATCAGGTAGGCTTCTTCCGGAAAGTTCTCCGCATCGAACGCGTCTTCCGGCATAGATGGTGGCGCTCCACGCAGATGTTGCGGCAACCTGGACCGGGTTGCTCAGCTTTGAGTTGTAGCATGCTTGGCGTATGGCCGTAACGATGAGCTTGGCAGGACAGGATTTGGAGCACAGCGCCTGCAAGGAGGCCACGCGCCAGGCGGAGGGCCTGGCCGTGCTGCCACCCCCCGCGACGGGCCGCAAGGTGCTTGTGGCGCTCCGGCGCAAGCACACGCCGCACGGGCACGGCCGGGTGGTGTGCATCACCGGCGGCTCCTCCGGCATCGGCCGCTGCACCGCGGCGCTTTTCGCCAGACGCGGCTG
>CAHJWU010000285.1 GCA_903643085.1 Rhodospirillales bacterium | reverse complement strand
GGTCTTCTTGCTCGTAAAGCCCGGTGCGTGCCACGAACCCGCCGATGCACGACCTCCACGCTCACAAGCCGAACATCTTCGCCGGCAGCCCGCTCGACAGGCTGGACGCGCGCCGCAAGGATGTCGCCTGGGTCAAGGCGCAGCTGACTGCACCCGATGCGGCCTTCCTGCCGGTATGGCGCAGCCGCAGCCTGCTGGCAGGCGAGGCGAAGGCGCCGGCGACCGGCACCCTCGACCCGGTCCTTGCGCACGGCCTGCTGGAAGCGGCACCCTGGGCGCTGCTTGGCGTGGCGGACGGGCGTCCGTTTTTCGCGCTGGATCTCAGCAGCCTCGACTCACCGCCGGCGCCGGACGGCACGCGCTACGAGGACCTGCGCCGCGCCGGCAGCCTGCTCCCGGCAGACGATGCCGCCATACTCGCCCATGCGCGCGGCCTGATGCACTGGCGCACGCGCAGCCGCTTCTGCGGCGTGTGCGGTGCCGCCTGCGTGCCGCGTGACGCCGGCCACGTGATGGGCTGCACAGGCTGCGGCGCGCATCATTTCCCGCGCACGGACCCGGCCGTGATCATGCTCGTCACGCGCGCCGGCCGCGCCCTGCTCGGCCAGCCGGCGCGGTTCCGCGACATGCGGGTGTTCACCACGCTGGCCGGCTTCGTGGAGCCGGGCGAGTCGCTGGAGGAGGCGGTGGCGCGCGAGGTGTGGGAGGAGGCGGGCGTACGCGTGGCGCGCGTGCGCTACCGCTCCAGCCAGCCCTGGCCGTTCCCGTCCAGCATCATGCTCGGCTTCCACGCGGACGCCACCACGGAGGCGATCACCGCGGATGCGGACGAGCTGGTGGAGGCGCGCTGGTTCACGCGCGACGAGGTGCGGGCGCGGGAGGGCTGGGTGCTGCCGCCGGACATGTCGATTGCGCGGCGGCTCATCGAGGAGTGGCTTGAAGAGAAGTAAGACAGGCCTTCTTTTTTGCAAAGAAGAAGCAAAAAACTTTTGCCCCCCACGCAATTGCAACGGCGCGATCTATTCGGAAAGGCCCGGTTGCGGATGCTGTGTGGCAAGAGTTTTTTGCTCCTTTTCAAAAAAGGACTGCTTGCTTTCCTGCCTGAACGCCGCCCTCGGATAGACGCCCAGCACCCGGACCTCGTTGGAGAAGAACGACAGCTCCTCCAGCGCCAGCCGCAGGCCCGGCTGCTCGGGATGGCCGTCCACGTCGCAGAGGAACTGCGTCGCCGTGAACTGGCCGTCCACCATGTAGCTCTCCAGCTTCGTCATGTTCACGCCGTTGGTGGCAAAGCCGCCCAGCGCCTTGAACAGCGCCGCCGGCACGTTGCGCACGCGGAAGACGAACGTGGTCATCAGCCCGGGCTCGGACGCCTCGCGCGCCACCGGCGCCAGCGCCGCCACGTAGAACCGCGTGGTGTTGTGCGCGGCGTCCTCCACGTTGGCGCGCAGCACGCGTAGGCCGTAGATTTCGGCGGCCAGAGCGGAGGCGATCGCCGCGTCCTCCGGCCTCCCCCACGCCGCCACCAGCTGTGCGCTGCCCGCGGTGTCCGCCTCCACCACGGCCGCCACGCCCAGCTCGCGCACCAGCCGGCGGACCTGGCCGAGCGCCACGGCATGGGAGTGCACCCGCCGCACGCCGGCGATCGTGGCGCCTGGCAGGCCCAGCAGGCAGTGCTCCACCCGCTGGAAGTGCTCGCCTATGATCGACAGGCCGCTTTCCGGCAGCAGCGCGTGAATGTCCGGCACCCGGCCGGCCAGCGAGTTCTCGCAGGGCAGCATGGCCAGGCCGGCGCGTCCGTCATGCACGGCCTCTATGGCAAGCTCGAAAGTGTCGCAGGGCAAGGTGGGGCAGCCGGGGAAGGCGGTGCGGCAGGCCAGGTCCGAGTAGGCGCCGGGGCGGCCCTGGAAAGCGATTGCGGTGGTCATCTGTGGGCCATGGCACAGAAAGCCGGAAAGGCAAGCCGTTCTTTTTGAAGGCCGGACCGGAAAACCCCTGCTCCCGATCACGCGTAATCGTGCTCTCGCCAGTCCGGCGGCAACCGGCAGGCGGCGCTCCAGAGTGCCAGGAGTTTCCTGCTGCTTTCAACAAAGAAGGCCTTCCTTCCTGGCTGTCCGCTGCTAAGAGGTCCGCGCTTACCGAAGAGGATTTCCGCATGATCGACGTGACCTTCACCGACGCCGCCCTGCCGCAAAGCGGCGCCCTGGGGCTGCTGGTGGGGGAGGGCTCCGGCGCGTCCGGCCTCTGGCATGCGGCAGACGAGGCGACAGGCGGTGCCGTCACCCGCGCGTTCGCCGCATCCGAGTTCACCGGCAAGGAGGGCACGACCTGCACCATCCTGGCCCCTGGCGCGGGCTTCTCGCGCATCGTGGCGGCGGGCCTGGGCAAGGAGGCAGACCTCACGCCGCGCCGGGTGGAAGAAGCCGCCGGGGCGCTCGCCGCCGGGCTGGCGCGCGAGGCCGTGGCGGCTATCGCTGCGGACGGGGTGGGCGCGCATGCGGCGCACGCGGCGCTTGGCGCGGTGCTGCGCAGCTACCGGTTCGACATCTATCGCACCAGGCAAAAGCCGGAGGACAAGCCGAAGCTCGCCTTGCTGACGGTGCTGACCGGCGACCGCGGCACGGCCGAGGCCGCCTGGCCGGCGCTGCAGGCGATCGCCCGCGGCGTGTTCGTCACGCGCGACCTGGTGAGCGAACCGGCCAACATCCTCAACCCGCCGGAGTTCGCCACGCGCATCGAGAAGCTGGCCGGGCTGGGCCTGAAGATCGAGGTGTTCGGCCAGGCGGAGCTGGAGACGCTGGGCTTCGGCTCCCTGCTCGGCGTGAGCCAGGGCAGCGCGCAGCCGCCGCGCATGGTGGTGATGCAGTGGCAGGGCGCAGGCAAGAGCTTCGCCGAAGACAGGCCGGTGGCCTTCATCGGCAAGGGCGTCACGTTCGACACCGGCGGCATCAGCATAAAGCCGGCCGGCGGCATGGAAGACATGAAGTGGGACATGGCCGGCGCCGGCACGGTGGTGGGCCTGATGGCGGCACTTGCGGGGCGCCGCGCAAAAGTGAACGCGGTCGGCCTGGTCGGCCTGGTGGAGAACATGCCGTCCGCCACCGCGCAGCGTCCCGGCGACGTGGTGCGCAGCTATTCCGGCCAGACGATCGAGGTGCTGAACACCGATGCCGAAGGCCGCCTCGTGCTGGCCGACGTGCTCTGGTACGCGCAGCAGACTTTCGATCCGCGCTTCATGGTTGATCTGGCCACGCTGACCGGTGCGATCATCGTGGCGCTGGGCCACGAGCACGCCGGCCTGTTCAGCAACGATGACGACCTGGCCACGAAGCTTGCCGCGGCCGGCACGGCCACCGGCGAGAAGCTGTGGCGCATGCCGATGGGCCGCGACTACGACAAGCAGCTCAAGAGCGACATCGCCGACATGAAGAACATCACCGGTCGGCCCGGCAGCTCGATCACGGCGGCGCATTTCATCGCCCGCTTCGTCAACGAAAAGCCCTGGGCACACCTCGATATCGCGGGAACGGCCTGGGCCACCAAGGACAGTGCGGTTGCGCCAAAGGGCGCGACGGCGTTCGGTTTGCGGTTGCTCGATCGGTTGGTGGCGGAGCATTTCGAGGCGAAGTAAGGAAGGCCTTCTTTTTTGAGAAAAAGAAGCAAAAGACTTTTGCTCCCTGTCGGCGACCGTTTCAGCAGCCGCCAACAGGAAGCAGAAGTTTTTTGGTCCTCTTTTGCAAAAAAGGACTGCTTGCCTTGATCACCGTCCGCATCGTCCCGGCGCTGCCGGACGGCATACCCGTGATCCGGCCTGTGGCAAACGCAACCCAACACTTCGACGCGCGGCCGGACAGCATCGCGCGCATGGGCGAGACCGTGTTCACCGGCCTCGGCCCGGATGTGGAGGCCGCCGGCGCCTGGGGCGCGTCCGACCTGCTCAGG
>CAHJWU010000284.1 GCA_903643085.1 Rhodospirillales bacterium | reverse complement strand
GTAGGCGGCGGTGTCGCGACGGTCGGCGGACACCAGATCGGCCGGGTTGGCGTCGCCGCGCAGCGACGCATCGACGACCACGGTGATGTCCGCCGGCGAGGCGAGCAGGCCTTCCAGCACGTAGCGCCGGAACAGCACGTCACCGTAGGACACCACCATCTCGCCCTGCAGGTGCGGCATGGCGCAGGCGAGCGAGGCCGCCTCGCCGGTCTCGGCGTAGGCCGGATTGTCCACCACGCCGAAGCCGTCCGGCACGATCGCCTCGCTGGCGTAGCCGCGCACCACCGTCACGTCATGCACGCCGCCGGCGCCCAGCGTCTCGAGCAGCCGGTGCAGCAGCGGCCGGCCGCGTATGTCCACCAGGCATTTCGGCAGGCTGGCGGTGACCTCGCCCAGCGCGCTGCCGCGCGAGGCGGCCAGCACCACGCCCTGGACGTGGCGGCTGGCCGGCAGGTAACGCAGCGAGGCCTCTTCCAGCTCGTCGTTGCCGGTCAGCCGGAAGATGTCACGCACGCTGGTGATGCGGTCCTCCACCTCCGTGAGCGACTCGGTCTGCGCGATCCGGCGCGCCGTCTCCCGCATCGCGGTGATCGAGGAGCGCACCAGGTGGTTGGCCCAGATCACCGTGGAGATGCCGGCGTCGCGCAGCGTGGCGGTGGGCGTGGCGTAATACATCGTCGGCACCGCCACGATCGGGCAGCGGCCGTCCCAGCGGCGCATGAAACCGGCGATCTCGGTGAAGTCGCTGCGCTTGGAGTGTACGAGCACCGCGTCCGCGCCGGCCGCGTGGTAGGCTTCGGCGCGGCGCAGCGCCTCGTCCATGGAATGGCCGGAGATCAGAGATTCGGTGCGCGCCACGATGCAGAAATTGCCGTCGGCCTGCGCATCCTTGCCGGCGCGTATGCGGCCGCAGAACTCATCGGTGTCGGCAAGCAGCTGGCGCTCGCCCAGAAAGGAGTTGGTCTTCGGGAACAGTTTGTCTTCGAGACATACGCCGGCGATGCCGCGTTCGCCGAGTTTGCGCACCAGGCGGCGCACGTTGTTGAAATTGCCATATCCCGTGTCGCCATCTACAAGTATCGGCAGCGAGCTGGCGTCCGCCATGAACTCCAGCACGTCGAGCACCTGCGTCCAGGACGCCTCGTTGTTGTCGCGCAACCCCAGCGACGCGGAGATCGACAGGCCGGAGGCCCAGATGCCGGCAAAGCCCGCTTCCTCGACGATCTTGGCAGAGAGTCCGCTATGCGCCTCCATCAGGAACGACAGGCCCGGCGAGACAAGCAACGCGCGAAGCTCGGCCGGGCGGGACATCCCGCGGAAATACGTACGGTTCAGCGGTGCTTGGTCGGGCAATGCGCTATGTCTCGGCAGGAGAGAGGTTTGACCGATCGGTCATGAGCCGTACATAATCCTCGCTCCTGGCCTATACAACGCATTTCAGTGACAGAAGAATGACGCAAACGCCACGTGTCACGGAAGGGATACACGCCATCATGCTGGCGGCCGGTGTCGGACGCCGGCTTGGCGCGGAGGCGGCCGGCGGCACGCCGCGGCCCAAGATACTGCTCGATGTCGGCGGACGCAGCCTGCTGCGCCGTCATCTCGCCCTGCTCGAACAGGCGGGCGTCGCACGCCTGACGATCGTGGTGGGCCACGGCGCCCCGCAGGTCAGGGCCGCGCTGGCGGAGACGGTCACCGGACTGGATGTGAGCACGGTGGAGAACCCGGACTACCGGGAAGGCAGCGTGGTGTCGCTCTGGACGGTACGCGACATGCTGCGCTGCACAGCGCCGATCCTGCTGATGGATGCCGACGTGTTGTACGACCGGCATATGCTGGAGCGTCTCGTGCGGAGCATGCACGCTGATTGCCTGCTGCTGGACCGCAACATAGAGCCGGGCGACGAGCCGGTGAAGCTGTGCGTGCGCGAGGGCGCGATTGTCGATTTCCGCAAGATCCCGACCGAACCGCATGACTGGCATGGCGAATCGGTGGGTTTCTTCCGCTTCTCGCCGGATGCAGCGTGCGAACTTGCCGACCGCGTGGAGAGCTATGTGGCGGCCGGCCGGCGGTCAATGGAATACGAGGAACCGATACGCGACATGATCCAGGCAAGCAACCCACATCGTTTCGGCTTCGAAGACATCAGCGCGCTGCCCTGGACCGAGATAGATTTTCCCGAGGACGTCACCAAGGCGCATGCCCTGCTGCCTGAGCTTGCGGCATGAGCGCGGCCCTGATGGACGCAGGCGAGGCCGGCTCCAGGCAGCCTGCGGCGCACGAACTGGCCAGTATGCAACAAGACGGCTACCTTGTCGTGCGGCAATTCTTCGGCCCGCAGCAGATGGCCGCCCTGCTGCGCTGGACGGAAGACTTGCAGCACGCGCCAGAGATGTCTGGCCAGCACTGGGTCTATCACGAGGACAGCCTGACCGAGCCAGGCCAGCGCGTGATCCAGCGCATCGAGAATTTCTGTCCCACCCATGCCGGACTGGACGATCTGGTACGGCACGGCAGCCTGCAGCTTTGGACCGCGGCGCTGATGGGCGGCCCGGTGGTGCTGTTCAAGGACAAGATCAACTTCAAGATGCCGGGCGGGCCCGGCTTCAAGGCGCACCAGGACCAGCAGGCGGGCTGGGGAAAATATGCCGACCTGTTCGTCACCGCGCTGGTGACGATAGACGCCGCCACGCCGGAGAATGGCTGCCTGGAGATGGTCGCGGGCCGCCACCGCGAAGGCCTGATCGGCGCGGAATGGAATCCGCTCGACGAAGATGGGCTGGCGCTGCGGGCGGTGCCGACGCTGCCGGGCGACGTGATATTCTTCGACAGCTACGCGCCGCATGCGTCCAAGCCAAACTTCACGTCGCAGCCGCGGCGGCTTCTGTATCTGACGTATAACCTGCTGTCCTCGGGCGACCACCGTGCGCGTTATTATGCGGACAAGCATGAATCGTTTCCGCCTGACATAGAGCGGGAGGCTGGGGCGAAGTACGTGTTTCGCGTCTGATCGTCGCAGAAGAAAGCAAGGCCTTCTTTTTTGCAAAAAAGAAACAAAAAACTTTTGCTTCCGTATCTGCGGCGTCCGAATTCCTCCGGACGCGCCGAAGCAGCTGAACCGGCGCAGGGATCAAAAATTTTTTGCTTCTTCTTTGCAAAAAAGAAGGCCTTCCTTGCTTGCTTAGGAAGCATTCACTGCGCACCCCAAGGCGCCAGCGCCGCACGCAACTCGCCGACAGGCCATTCCCTGCGTTCGGTCATCAGGCCGATCGCCGCAGCCATTTGCCTGTCGCGCCCCCAACCCGCCACCGCCGTCACGTGGCCGCGCTCGACGTAGAACGCGGCGAACCGGGGCTCCTGCAGGTCACCGTCGATGACGATCTCGTCCCAGCGTTCAGCGTGGCCGACATAGTCGAGACGCTTCATGAAATGGATGGTCCAGAAATACGGCACGGCGTCGTAAACCGCCGCATCACCCAGCATGTTGCGCGCCGCCAGCCTGCCGTGCTGCTCCGCCACGCGCCAGTGTTCCACGCGCACCGGCTGACCGTCGCCGCGCAACGGGAAGGCGGCGATGTCGCCGGCGGCGAAGAGGCCTGCGTCTACGCGCAGATGCGCGTCCACCTGTAAGCCGCCGTCCTCGCGCTGGTTCAGCCCGCGAAGCGCAGCCGAGGCGGGCGAGACGCCCAGGCCGGCGACGACGAGGTCGGCCTCGAGCGCCCCGCCGCCCTTCAGGCGGACCCGCTCGACCCGGGTGCGGCCTTCCACGGCGACAATCTCGTCTCCTGGGCGGAACACTATCCCCTCGGCTTCGTGCACCCGCCGGAACACCTGGCCCACCTCGCGGCCCAGCTGGCGCTCGAACGGCACCGCCTGCGGCGCCACCACCGTCACCGCCAGGCCGCGCTCGCGCAGGCTGGCGGCCGCCTCCATCGCGATGAAGCCCGACCC
>CAHJWU010000283.1 GCA_903643085.1 Rhodospirillales bacterium | reverse complement strand
GCCTTGCGCTCGGCTGGAAGCCCGATGTGGCGCTCGACCCCAGCGCGCCGCTAGACAGCCAGCAACTGCGCCGCAAGCCCGTTCCGGTACTCGGTCGCCGGCAATACCGGCTTGGCCGGCACGGTGCCCAGCTTCGGATAAGGCTGCCCGGCCCCTGGCGGCGGCGGCCGCTGCAACGCGATCTCGCCACCCTGCAGGTCGTGGAACAGATCCACCGGCGCGCTCAGCGGATCGCTGCACGCGACCAGCGCCACTCCCGCGGCCAGCATCAATCCTGCTGGCGCCCAGCGGCGCGTCGCTTGAACCGGACCCGGGCGAAGCCTACCCTCTGACCAACAACCAGGCATAAAGCCGCAGCCTCCGATCGACGTCCCGATCTAACCCGGTCCGGCGCCGCCGGAAAGGATACACCAGGAAATGCCCGACGCACGCACGCCCCCCCTCAGCACGCCAGATGCCGCCGATGCCAAGTCCGTCGAGTTCAAGCTTGCCGACCCCCAGGTGATCGGCCGCACCATGGCGGACGTGGCCGAGCGCTCCCAGCGGATCGTGGTCGACTGGCTGGACCGCCAGTCCCGCACCGCCCCCAGCGCGGACCCGCTCAACATCGGCCGCGCCTTTCTGGAGATGACCGCCCGCCTGGTCGCCAACCCCGCCCATCTGGTGCAGGCGCAGATCGGTTTCTGGCAGGATTACGTCACCCTCTGGCAGAACACCACGCGCCGCATGATGGGCATAGACAGCGCCCCGGTCATCGAACCCGACGCGAAGGACAAGCGCTTCCGCGACGAGTCCTGGCGCCAGGGCGAGGTCTTCGACTTCATCAAGCAGAGCTACCTGCTCAGCGCCCGCTACGTGCACGACGTGGTGGGCGGCGTGGACGGGCTGGACGCGAAAACCGCCAAGAAGGTGGATTTCTACGCGCGCCAGTTCGTGGATGCGATGAGCCCGTCGAACTTCCTGCTGACCAACCCCGAAGTCCTGCGCCGCACCAAGGAGACCGGCGGCGAGAACCTCCTGCGCGGCCTCAACAACCTGCTCTCCGACCTGGAACGCGGCCGCGGCAAGCTTAGCATACGCATGACCGACCCGGACGCCTTTAAGGTGGGCGAAAACATCGGCGTCTCGCCCGGCCGGGTCGTGTTCCAGAACGAGCTGATGCAGCTCATCCAGTACACGCCCACCACCGAGACCGTGCTGAAGCGTCCGCTGCTGATCCTGCCGCCCTGGATAAACAAGTTCTACATCCTGGACCTGCGCCCGAAGAACAGTCTGGTGCGCTACGCCGTCTCCCAGGGCCACACCGTCTTCATGGTGAGCTGGGTCAACCCCGACGAGCGCCTGGCCGGCGCCGGCTTCGAGGATTACATGCACAAGGGCGTCTTCGCGGCGCTCGACGCGATCGAAGCCGCCACCGGCGAACGCGACGTCAACTGCATCGGCTATTGCCTGGGTGGCACCTTGCTCGGCACCACGCTTGCCTGGATGGCCAAACGCGACATCGACCGCATCAAATCGGCTACCTTCTTCGTCTGCCTGCTGGATTTCGAGGAAGCCGGCGAGCTCAGCGTCTTCATCGACGAGGAGCAGCTCAAATCCCTCGAAGGCCGCATGCAGGAGCAGGGCTACCTCGAAGGCGGCGACATGGCGGCCACCTTCAACATGCTGCGTGCCAACGACCTGATCTGGTCCTTCGTGGTGAACAACTACCTGCTTGGCAACGATCCGTTTCCCTTCGACCTGCTCTACTGGAACGCCGACGCCACCCGCATGCCGGCCCGCATGCACAGTTACTATCTGCGCCACATGTATCAGCAGAACCTGCTCTCCAAGCCGGACGCGCTCACGCTGGACGGCGAGACCCTCAACCTCGGCCAGGTCACCACGCCGGCCTACTTCCTCTCCACCCGCGAGGACCACATCGCGCCCTGGCGCAGCACCTATCGCGGCACCCAGCTCCTGGGCGGCCCGAAACGCTTCATCCTGGCCGCCTCCGGCCACATCGCCGGCGTGGTCAACCCGCCAGAAGGCGGCAAATACAACCACTGGGTCAACGAAGCCTTGCCGGCGGACCCGCAAACCTGGCTGGACGGCGCCGTGGAAATGTCAGGCTCCTGGTGGAACGACTGGAATATCTGGGTCACTGCCCACGCGCCGGAGCAGGTCCCGGCACGCGTGCCGGGCGACGGCCGTCTTGTTCCCATCGAGGACGCGCCTGGCAGTTACGTGCTGGTAAAGTCAGGGACGTAGCACGGCGCGCCGACCGCGACGTGCGCCGCGGCCAGGCCGGACGCTCTCGCCTGGACACCTCTCAGCCGGACCGGCATCGAGCCCGTTAGCAAACCTCAAGGCGGCGTCAGTCCACTAGCCTGATCGCAAAGTGGACAACCTCGCCATGAACGAAAGTTCTGGTTTTTCTTCGTAAGCAGAAGGCGTTGCAGCCCTTTGCGACAGTCAACCGGCGAGTGGCTTCTTAACCGGCCCGTAACCCCCAAACGGTATTTCTGGACGAAGTCTCCAGGGCCACACACATGTTCACTCTCCTGATCACCTCCCTGCTCGCCACCACAGGCGCCCTGGCCATCGCTCTCGGCCGCCTGGCCCAGACCACCAGGACCGTGCGCGCGCACGCCGCCGCCAACGCGGTGCTGCAATCCGCCCGCCGGCTGGACCTGTTCCGCACGGCCCGCCGCGACACCCTGACCCAGCTGGCAAACCGCCAGGCGTTCAGCGAAACCCTCGCCGCCCAGTTCGCCCGCGGCAGCCAATTCGCCCTCCTGCTGATCGACCTGGACGGTTTCGAACGTATCAACGCCAATCTGGGCCAAGCCACCGCCGACGAATTGCTGCAAGCCGTCGCCGGCCGTATCCTGGCCAAGGCCGAACGCGACCACACCGCCCGCATGGACGGCGACAGCTTCGCGCTTCTCCTGACCGCCCGGGAAGACCTGGATGACCTGCCGGCCGCCATCGCCCGGATCGCTGCAAGCCTCGCCGCGCCCTATCCTGCCGCCGGCCAACTCGTCGATGCGGGGGCAAGCATCGGCGTGGCCCTGGCGCCCGCGCACGGGCCTAACGCCGACACCTTGCTGCGAGCCGCGCAATCCGCCCTCGCTCAAGCCAAGCAGGAGGGCGGCGGCCGCTCCCGCATCTGCGCCTTGATCCATGCCGAGGACGTGCTGACACGCCAGCGCACCCGCCGGGAACTTCAGCGCGCCATAGAGGCCGGACAGATCGTCCCCTATTACCAGCCGATCGTGCGCCTGCCCGGCGCGGAGATCGCCAAGTTCGAGATACTTGCCAGGTGGCTTCATCCGCAGCTCGGCATTCTCCTGCCCGAGCAGTTCATCTCCCTGGCGGACGAGATGGGCCTTGCCGGACAGATAAGCATGTCCCTCCTGCGCCAGGTCGCCGCGGACACGCAGGACTGGCCGGCCTGGTGCCGCTACGCCATCAACGTCTCTCCTGGCCAGGTCCGCGAACTGATCGGCCTGCTGAGCGTGCAGCCAGGCGCCTGGCAGCGCCGCATGGATCTCAGCCGCCTCGAAGTCGAAATCAGCGAAGCCGCGCTGACGCAGGACCGGGCCTTGTGCCGCGAACTGATCGACGTCCTGCACGAACAGGGCGCGCGCGCCGTGCTTGACGATTTCGGCAGTGCCTCGAACTTCTTCCACCTGCGCGACATGCCGTTCGACGCGATCAAGATCGGCAAGACGTTCGTCCAGACCCTGGCGCAAGATCCCCGCGCCGAAGCCTGCGTCATGTCCATGCTCTGGCTTGGTCTGGGCCTGGGCATAGACATCGTGGCGGACGGCGTGGAGACGCCTGAGGTCGCCGAACGCCTTGCGGCGCTTGGCTGCACCTATGCGCAGGGTTTCCTCTATGCACGCCCGGAATCTGCGCAATCCGCCGCCAAGCTGCTTGGCATCGAGCGTGCGCTGGAGGCGGCGTGAGCGAAGGTAAAGTCTTCGTTCTTTAAAGAAA
>CAHJWU010000282.1 GCA_903643085.1 Rhodospirillales bacterium | reverse complement strand
CGGCCTGCGCCCCGGCGGCAACGAGCGCGGCGCCGGCGCACAGGATGCGGCACGCCGCTTTCAAGCCTCTCATCGGCTGGGTAACGGGGCCGTGGGGGGAGGGGTTTCAAAGGCAGGCAAGGCCTTCTTTTTCGAAAAAAGAAGCAAAAAACTTTTGCTCTTTTGCCTGCACTGCGGCCCGTCCGTCCTGCAAGCGCGGGGACCGGCGGAACCCGCACGCATGGAGGACGCGCGGGGGTAAGTCCCGTTTTACTAAGAGCCTAGCTTCCTGGCCGCAATGCAGCACCCCGCCTCCGCCTGTTGTCGCCCCATCCGCCTGCCCTAACCTCAGCCGCGATGTCAGACGCGCTCGCCATACCCGTGAAGCTCGCAGGGCCCGCCACCCGCGGCGCCGCCCTGATGATCGCCGCCGCGCTGTTCATGGAGCAGCTGGACGGCACGGTGCTCGCCACCGCGCTGCCCGGCATGGCGCGCAGTTTCGGCGTCGATCCGCTGCACATGAACGTCGCGCTCACCTCCTACCTGCTGAGCCTGGCCGTGTTCATCCCGGCCAGCGGACAGGCGGCGGACCGGTTCGGCACCCGACGCGTGTTCCGTACTGCGATCGCGCTGTTCACCCTCGGCTCGGTGCTGTGCGGGGTGTCGCAGTCGCTGGCGATGCTGGTGGGCAGCCGCGTGCTGCAGGGCATCGGCGGGGCGATGATGATGCCGGTGGGCCGGCTTGTCCTGTTGCGCACGGTGCCGAAGGCCGAGCTGGTCTCGGCGATGACCTGGGTGCTGGTGCCCGGCCTGGTGGGTCCGGTGATCGGGCCGCCTCTGGGCGGGTTCTTCGTGACCTACCTGAGCTGGCACTGGATCTTCTACATTAACGTGCCGATCGGCATCGCCGGCTTCCTGCTCACCGGCCGCTACATCGTGCAACTTCGCGAAACGGTGCGCGCGCGGTTCGATTTCCTGGGTTTCGCGCTTTCCGGGGTGTGCCTTGCCACGCTGATGTTCGGCTTCGAGCTGGCCAGCAGGAACGCGGTTCCCGTCTGGGAAAGCTGCGCCATGCTGGGCGGCGGCGTGCTGGCGGGCCTGGCCTATGTGCGGCACGCGCGGCATGCGGACAATCCCGTGCTGGATCTGCGGCTGATGCGCGTGCCCAGTTTCGCCATCTCCGTCTGGGCTGGCTCGCTGACGCGCATCACCGGCGGCGCGCTGCCCTTCCTGCTGCCGATGATGCTGCAGCTGGGCTTCGGCGTGACGGCCGCGCGCAGCGGGCTGATCACGTTTTCCAGTGCCGCCGGCGCCATGCTGATGAAGGCCGCGGCCCCCGTCATCCTGCGCCGCTGGGGATTTCGCGCCACGCTGATGTGGAACGGCGCGCTGGCCACGCTGCTGCTTATGAGCGCCGCGCTGTTCCGCCCCGGCGTGCCGGTGACCGTGATCGTGGCCGTGATGTTCGCGGGCGGGTTCTTCCAGTCGTTGCAGTTCACCGCCTACAACACGGTGGCCTACGCGGACATCCCGCGCGCACGTATGAGCGCTGCGACCAGTTTCTACACCACTTTCCAGCAGTTGATGCTGAGCGCGGGTATCTGTGCGGCGGCGGCGGCGCTGGCGGGGTCCATGGCCGTGCAGGGCCATGACGGGCCGGCACTGTCTGATTTTTCGGTCGCCTGGGTGGTGCTGGGATTGATCACTATGGCGGCCGTGCCGGTATGTGGGCTCCTGACGCGCACGGCAGGCGACGACATGTCCGGGCGCAGGTGATACCGGCCGGCCCGAGCATGACCGTTGCGAAGGCAGGCAAGGCCTTGATCCGCGCCGCCGCGCAACGTTGAAACCTGCGTCTACGCTGCGCGCGCCACACGGGTAGAGGAATTTGGTCCTTCCGAAAAAGGACTGCCTGCTCCTACGTCCGCAGCGACGACCCGGCCGCCGGCGATCCCGGTGCGGCCTCGCCAGACGGTGCGTACAGCCTGTCGAAATAGCTGCCGATCGCGTTCTGGTGCGCCAGCCACCGGTAGGCTCCGTGGCCGTCATAGCCATCCAGCGCCACGAGCGTGACGCCGGGAATTCCCTCCATGCGTCGCGCCAGGAACGCATCGCGGGGGTGCCTGGCGCCGAAGACCAGCGTCGCCGGCGGCGCTGTGGCATGGGCGGCGTAGTAGGAGGCCAGATCGATGCCGAGGCCCGGGTCAAGGCGGTAGAGCCTGGCAAGCTGCGGATAGCGCGACATCGGGGCGCCCGGGTCGTCGGCCAGCCTGAGCGTGGTCGGCACGCTGAAGCACAGTATCCGGTCCGCGGGAAGATCACAGGCGAACTTGATGGCCCCCGCGCCGCCGGCCGAGAGGCCGAGCACGAAGATGGCATCCGGCTTCAGGCTGTCGATGATGCGGCGCAGGCCCGCCAGGCAGGCATCGTAGTCGGCGCCCAGGCCGGGGATGCCGGCGAGGGCGAAGCAGCGCCGGCGGTCGTTGATGAGCACCAGATGCGTGTCCTGGTGCACCAGCAGATGCGGCGGCAGCGCGAAATCCGGGTTGTTGCCGCTGAACACGATGGTGAGCGAGCGGGCCGTCGGGCTCCTGAGAACCTCCAGCGAGGGTTTTTCCGTCCCGGACGCGGCGTGTCCGGCTTCGCCGGGCCGAAGGCCGAGGGCAGCGAGCAGGTATCTGCCGTCCGCATGACGTTTCGCGAGTTCCGGTATCGGCCTGGCCGTACCGTTGGCGGTGCCGGCGTGCTTGCTCGCTTCGGTGTGCTGGCGCAGAAGGTCGCCGCCCTTGCCCATGATGATCGACACGAAGGCTGCGCGATCGGCTTGCGGAAGAACCTCGAGCCGATCGAACGCCGCGGCAGGCTCGGTTTTGGGATGCAGCAGTGTCGTCATCGGCACGCTTTACGATTGCGATGGTCCTGTATCGAAGCATATCCAGCCGCCTGCACCGCCACAACCCTTCCCTGTAACGGTTCTGGCGGGCGGACCGCCGAAAGCAGGGCGTTTCCCCTTCGCAATCACGTTCTTTTGTAACGGTGAGGCCCTGCGGTCATCCACGCACCAGACCGCTCAGGGTCCGTCTGAAACGTGGCCTGGCCTGCCAGCCGACGCGTCGCGGGCACCGAAGCGGAGCCGCCGGGCGATGCGCACCGGAGCACAGAGAAAGCGCCAGATGGCCGCCGGGGCGCGTTGTAAAACCGGACTCTCAGGCCATCGGCAGCCAGACGCTGAACACCGCGCCGCGTCCCGCCTCGCTGTCGATCAGCAGCAGGCCCCGATGCCGGTTGACGATGTGCTTGACGATCGCCAGGCCCAGCCCGGTGCCGCCCACCGCGCGCGACCGGCTTGCATCCACCCGGTAGAACCGCTCCGTCAGGCGCGGCAGATGCTCGCGCGGTATGCCCGGCCCGTCATCCTCCACGGACATCACCACACCGGGACGCGCCGGATAGCGTCCGTCCTGCGGCGCCGGTGCCAGAACCAGCCGGATGGTGCCGCCCTGGCGGCCGTATTTCAGCGCGTTGTCCAGCAGATTGCCTGCCACCTGCTCGAGCTGGTCCATGTCGCCGAGCACGCGCGCCAGGCCGGGCGCCAGTTGCAGGTCGACCGTCACATCGCGCGCGGAGATGCCGAGCTGGAAGCCTTCCAGCACCCGCTCCACCACGCCCACCATGTCCACGAGCTCGGCCGGCGGCTGGTGCTCGGTGATTTCGATGCGCGAGAGCGACAGCAGGTCGTCGATCAGCCGGCCCATACGCTCGGCCTGCTCGGCCATGATCTCCAGGAAACGCGCCTGCGCCGGCGGGTCGTCCGCCGCCGGCCCGCGCAACGTCGCGATGAAGCCGATCAGGCTGGTCAGCGGCGTGCGCAGCTCGTGGCTGGCGTTGGCCACGAAATCGGCGCGCATGCGCTCCACCGCGCGCTCCCGCGTCCGGTCGGACAGCACCGCCAGCACGCCGCCGCCGCCGGACAGCGGCGAGTCCAGCGCCACCACCGTCGCCTGCACGTCTCGCGACACCGGCACCGGCACGCGCAGTTCGGCAAGCTGC
>CAHJWU010000281.1 GCA_903643085.1 Rhodospirillales bacterium | reverse complement strand
TGGCGATGAACACCACGATGGCGGCCACCTTGATCGAGGAGAACCAGAACTCGAACTCGCCGAAGGCGCGCGCGGACATCAGGTTGACGGCCGTCATCACCGCAAGCAGCGCCAGCGCGAGCGCCCAGGGCGGCAACGCGATCCACTGGTGCAGTATCTGCCCGCCGGCGATCGCCTCGATCGGCACCACGATCACCCAGAAATACCAGTAGAGCCAGCCGCTAGTGAACCCGGCCCAGTCGCCGAAGGCCAGACGCGCGAATTCGGTGAACGACCCGGTGCCAGGATTGGCCGCGGCCAGTTCGCTGAGCATGCGCATGACGCACATGATCACCAGTCCGGCCAGGCCATAGCTGACGATGGCCGCCGGCCCGATGGCGGAGATTGCCGTGGAGCTGCCGACGAAGAGACCCGCGCCGATGATGCCGCCGACGGTGATCATGGCGACGTGGCGGGTGCGCAGGCTGCGGCCCAGCGTGACGGTGGTCTCGGCGGTCATGCGGCGGCTCCGGCGGTTGGGCGGAGGTCTGCATGGACTGTGGCGCGGCGGCCGGCAATCTGAGGCAGGGAGGCAAGCCCTGCTTTTTTGAAAAAAGCAAAAAACTTTTGCTGCGCTGCCGCGCGCGGCGGCCTGTGACGGTATCGGGTGTGAACGCCGGCTCTCCGAACTCGCGGTGTTCCGCGATCGCGAGCAAGCGGCCGTCCTGCAGGCGTATGACATGGGCGTGGTCCGCCTCGTGAGCTGTCCTCCGGCCGCGTGGTGTCGCCTTCATGGTGTCTACTGAAGGCGGTCATGCCGCAGCCGGCCTGCCCCGGACAAACCGGACAAAACGGCCTGAACGAGGCCGGTCGGCGGAACGGAGGCCGCCTAGCGTCGTTCAGCCGGCACATCCAAGGAGGCCCACCATGCCCGCACCCGACAGCCTGAAAGAGATCTATGGCGACGAGATGAAGGACCTTTGGTCCGCCAACGATCAGATGACCCGCGCGGTGAAGACGATGGCGGAGAAAGCGCACGATCCGAAGCTCAAGGAATTGCTGGAGACGTCGATCACGGGCATCAACAAGCACGCCGACACGCTCAAGGAGCTGCTCTCGGAGAGCGGCGAGGAAGTGGAGAAGGAACACTGCAAGGGCATGGAGGGGCTGGTCACGGAGGCGCTCAAGCATTCCGTGAAGGAAGCTCCGCAAGACGGTGACCTGCGCGACATCGCCATCATCGCACAATACCAGCGCATGTCACATTACGGCATTGCCGGATTCGGCTCGGCCGCGGCCTATGCGTCCGCGCTCGGCAGGAAGGAAGACGTGTCCAAGCTGAAGAAGATCGTCAGCGAGATCTATCAGGGCGATGAGTATGCCAGCAAGCTCGGGGAAAAGGCGGCCAAGGTCGCCGCCAAACAGTAAGCCGGGCCTGCTTTTCTGAAAGAAGACTTTCGCTCCGCTGTCGCGGACTATCCGGAAACGGGATGGTCTTCGGCAGCGGTGGTGATCTCGCCTTGCAACACACATACGGGCCATCTCGTCAGCGTCGCGCCCCGGCAAGGACCGGCTACGCAGAGTCCGGTGAGCACGTCGAACACAGCGCCGTGCCACGCGCAGGCGATCATGTCGCCGCCGGGCACAAGGTAGGCGTCAAGCGTTTGCGCGAGGGGAAGACCCATGTGCGGACAGCGGTCGACATAGCCGGCGACATTGCCGCCCTGGCGGACGACAAACCCGTGGAAGCGGCCGGCCCGCAATTGCAAGACGAAGTTCCGCGCGCCAGGATCGGCGATCTCGTCCAATCTGCAGAGCCGAACGCCAGGCGGCGTGGCGCTCAGGCGCGCAGATTCACTCAACGGGAACAGCCAACCGTACTGGATGCCGGCGCACAGACAGCAAGCCGTCCCTTTCTGAAAGCACCACGCAACGTCTGACCCTGCTGTCGTGCGGTCGTGGGCAAGTCAGCGACAGCATTGCCGGACGTCTTTTGCCTGTCTTGTTCAAAGAAGGGTTTCTTGCTGGCGGGCCAGCTCACCTGACCGCAGCCTTGGCAAACCCCGCCCAGCAATCATCGTAGTCCAACTGCATCAAAGGCGACTCCACGGCAAAACGCGTCGGCCGTATCACCGCGCTGGTCTCCAGCATGAACGCCATCGTGTTGTCGATCTTGTGTGGCTTCAGCTCGGCCATGCTGGCCGCCGCATGGCTTGCCTGATCGGGCCCGTGCCCGGACATCTGGTTGTGCAGGGAAGCGCCGCCAGGCGCGAAACCGCCTGCTTTCGCATCGTAGGCGCCGTGTATCAGCCCCATGAACTCGCTCATCACATTACGGTGGAACCACGGCGGCCGGAACGTGTCCTCGGCCACCATCCAGCGCGGCGGAAAGATCACGAAATCGCAGTTCGCCCGGCCGGGCGTGTCGGTGGGGCTCGTCAGCACGGTGAAGATGGACGGGTCGGGATGGTCGAAGCTGACTGTGTTTATCGTGTTGAAACGCCGCAGGTCGTAGCGGCACGGTGCGAGGTTGCCGTGCCAGGCCGCCACGTCGAACGGACCGTGGTCCAGCGTGGTGGTCCACAAACCGCCTTGGAATTTCTGGATGACCTCGCAAGGTGAGTCGTCGTCCTCGAACCAGGCGGCAGGCGTCTCGAAATCGCGCGGGTTCGCCAGGCCGTTCGCTCCTATCGGCCCCAGATCGGGCAGGCGGAACAGCGCGCCGTAATTCTCGCACACATAGCCGCGCGCCGGCCCGTCCGGCAGCTCCACGCGAAAGCGCACGCCGCGCGGTATCAGCGCCACAAGCTGCGGCGACACGTCGAAGCGGCCGAACTCGGTGACCAGACGCAGCGTGCCGGATTGCGGGATTATCAGAAGCTCGCCATCGGCGTTGCCGAAAGCGCGGCCTTGCATGGACGCCGTTACGGCATAGAGGTGGAGTGCCGCCCCGCGCCCGTCCGACACGTCTCCGTTGCCGCCATATGTGATGAGGCCGTCGACGAAGTCGGTGGGCGCCTCTGGCAAGGCCAGCGGATCCCACCGCATGCGGTTGGGCGAGGGTGGGATTTCGTCAAAGGGCGCCGAGCGCAACAGCGTCTTTTTACCATAGGCCCGGTAGGCCGGATGGTTCGCCGTCGGCCGCAGCCGGTATAGCCAACTGCGCCGCGCCTCGGCACGCGGCACGGTGAACGCCGTGCCGGAAAGCTGCTCCGTGTAAAGCCCGAAGGCCGGCCGTTGCGGCGCGTTGCGGCCCACCGGCAACGCGCCGGCCACCGCCTCGCTGGCAAAATGGTTGCCGAAACCGGACATCATCGTGCCGACCCTGACCTCGGTGTCCAGCGCAGGCATCGCCTGGTCCGGCATGGCGCCCGCCCTCCTTACGCGTCCACCGTGATCACGCCGCGCCGTATCTGGTCGAGCTCGATGCTCTCGTACAGCGCCTGGAAGTTGCCGGCGCCGAAACCTTCGTTGCCCTTGCGCTGGATGACCTCGAAGAAGATGGGCCCGAACAGGTTCTCGGTGAATATCTGCAGCAGGATGCCATCTTGCCGCACGTCCCCGTCGATGAGGATGCGGTTGCGGCGCAGGCGTTCGAGGTCCTCGCCATGGCCCGGCACACGCTTGTCCACCAGCTCGTAATACGTCTCGATGGTGTCCTGCAGCCGCACGCCGCGCGCCCGCAGCTTCTCCACCGTGATGAAGATGTCCTGGGTGGACAAAGCGAGATGCTGGATGCCCTCGCCCTTGTACTCGCGCAGGAACTCCTCGATCTGGCTCTTGTCGTCCTGGCTCTCGTTCAGCGGAATGCGTATCGCGCCGTCTGGCGCGATCATCGCCTGGCTGAACAGTCCGGTGGCGCGGCCCTTGATGTCGAAATACTTCTGCTCCTCGAAGCCGAAGATCCGGTTGTAGAACCCAGACCACGTACGCATCTCGCCGCGTCGCACGTTATGCGTGAGGTGGTCCAGCAGGTCGAACCCGACCGAATTGGCGGCCTCCGCTTCTGCGGCGCCCGGAACCTGGTGCCAATCCGCATACAGGCTGCCGTTCGCGCCGTGCCTGTCCACCAGGTACAGATAGGACCCGCCGA
>CAHJWU010000280.1 GCA_903643085.1 Rhodospirillales bacterium | reverse complement strand
GCGCCCCCTGGTTCCTGCTCGCGGCCCTGGCCCTGGCCCAGTCAGGAACCCGCGTCCTGATGCACGGCACCAACGAGTTCACCGGCGGCATCACCGTCCCCGACGCCCTCGCTTGCCTGGGCGCCACCCCCGCCGCCAGCGCCGGAGACGCCGCCGCCCGTCTCGCGCGCGACCGCTTCGCCTATTTCCCCATCGCCACCCTGAACCCCGCTCTGGCCCACCTGCTCGGCCTGCGCCGCCTGCTCGGCCTGCGCTCGCCGATGAACACGGTCGCCCGCCTGCTCAACCCCGCGGACGCCCCCGCCGGCGTAGATGGCGTGTTTCATCCGCCCTACATCGAAACCCACCTGGCCGTGGCCGAACGCCTGTCCCGACCCCGCCTCCTGGTGCTGAAAGGCGGCGGCGGCGAAGCCGAACGCAACCCGCGCAAGCCCACGGCCGCCCATCTCTGGACGCTCGCGGCCGGCAGGCAGGAGCTGAGCCTGCCCGCGCTTGATTCCGGCCAGCCCGCGGGCGAAGAACCCGACATCGCCGATGTCTGGCACGGCCGCATACGGCATCAGGAGACGGAGGCGCGGGTGGTGGCGACGATCGAGCTGGGCCTGCTGGCGCTTGGGACGGAGGGGGATGCGCGGGAGATCTGGCAAGCAAGGCAAGCAGTCCTTTTTTGAAAAAAAGGACCAAAAAACTTTTGCTCCCTCGCTTGCACGAAGTTGCGGCTTGGTTTTGCCAGCATGCGCTTTTGCAGGACCAGCACGCGCCGAGAGTGCAGGCGGGAAGCAAAAGTTTTTTGCTTCTTTTTTTTCAAAAAAGAAGGCCTTTCTTGCTTTCTACAAACCCCCACCCTCAGCTACATTGATCGCGAGCCCCCGGGGAGACTCCAAGCGTGAACATAGTCCGCGCCGCCAAGCGTCTGGCCATCGCCGCCATCCCCCCCGTGCTGTTCCTCTCCCTCACCGGCTATTTCGGCTGGAACGCCCTGCGCGGCGACCACGGCCTGCGCTCCTACGCCCTGCGCCAGCAACAGCTGATACGCGCCACCGCGGACCTCAAAGCGGCCGAGACCGAGCGCACCGCCTGGGAGACCCGCGTCGCCGGCCTGCGGGCAAACCACATAGACCCCGATACGCTGGACGAGCGCGCCCGCGCGATGCTCAACGTCGCCGATCCGAACGACGTGGTCGTGCCTTACGGCCAGGGTAACAAGCTGTTCTAAGGCAGGCGCGGCCGCTCACGGGCCGCAGCCGGCTGACCGGCGGGACAGCACAGAGAGCCGGCGTCGCGCCGCCAGGCCGCCCTCCCGCCGGCCACGCGGCACCGCGCGCCGCGTCCACCCCGGCAACCCGCGCGCCGCAGAGAGAACCCTCCTTACATCCGCAACGGCCGCATGCGCCGTCAGGCCGGGCCGGCGGTTACCTGACACGCTTCACGCACCCTTGCCGGACCGGCGCCCTGCGCTAAGCTCTGCCGTATGCCCCCAGACGGTCCCAGCACGCCCTCTCCCGACACCACAGCCACGCTGCGGCGTGCCTGGGCGGACATGCTCCGCATACGCCGCTTCGAGGAAAAGGCCGGCCAGCTCTACGGCATGGGTCTCGTCGGCGGCTTCTGCCACCTCTACATAGGCCAGGAAGCAGTCGTCGTCGGCGTCCAGCTGGCGCTCGCCCCTGGCGACCAGGTCATCACCAGCTACCGTGACCACGGACACATGCTGGCCACCGGCATGGCCCCGCGTGGGGTCATGGCGGAGCTCACCGGCCGCGCCCCCGGCTACAGCCGCGGCAAGGGCGGCTCGATGCACATGTTCAGCCGCGAGAAGAACTTCTTCGGCGGCCACGGCATCGTCGGCGCCCAGGTCAGCATCGGCACCGGCCTCGCCTTCAGCAACCACTATCGCGGTAGCGCCAACGTCGCCGTCGCCTACATGGGCGAGGGCGCCTCCAACCAGGGCCAGGTGTTCGAAAGCTTCAACCTGGCGGCTCTGATGAAGCTGCCCTGCGTCTACGTCATCGAGAACAACCGCTACGGCATGGGCACCAGCGTGGAGCGCGCGTCCGCCTCGCGCAACCTGTCGCAGAACGGCGCCCCCTGGTGCATTCCGGGAGTCCAGGTGGACGGCATGGACGTACTCGCGGTGCACGCGGCCGCCCAGGCCGCCGTCGCGCATTGCCGCGACGGAAACGGCCCATACCTCCTGGAGATGAAGACCTACCGCTACCGCGGCCACTCGATGTCTGACCCGGCGAAATACCGCACCCGCGAGGAAGTGTCCGAGATGCGCGAGCACCACGACCCGATCACCGCCGCCCGCGCCGAGCTGCTCCGCCTGGGCGTGCCGGAAGCCGAGCTGAAATCCGTGGAGGACGAGGTAAAGACCCTGATCAACGACGCCGCCGATTTCGCCCAGACCAGCCCCGAGCCCGATGCCGCGGAACTGTGGACGGACATCCTCCTGGAGAACGCGCACCCATGACGCAGGTGCTGATGCCCGCGCTCTCGCCCACGATGACGGAGGGCAAGCTGGCGCGCTGGCTCAAGAAGATCGGCGACGACGTGCACGCCGGCGACGTGATCGCGGAGATCGAAACGGACAAGGCGACGATGGAAGTCGAAGCCGTGGACGAGGGCAAACTGTCGGAAATCCTCGTCGGTGAAGGCACCGACGGCGTCGCCGTGAACACGCCCATCGCCGTGCTCTCCGCCGAAGGCGAGGCGCCGGCCGCGACACCCGCCCCCGCCCTGCCGAAATCCAGGGCGGGCAGCGAGGAAGCGGGCGGCGAGGACGAACGCCAGGTCGCCGACCGGGCGGCGGCGGTGCGCGCGCCGGCGACCGTGGCCGCCACCACACCCGAGAAAGTCTGGGGCGCCACCAAGCCCACCACCGTGCGCGAAGCGCTGCGCGACGCGATGGCCGCAGAGATGCGCGCCGACGCCGACGTGTTCCTGATGGGCGAGGAAGTCGCGCAATACCAGGGCGCCTACAAGATCAGCCAGGGCCTGCTCGAAGAGTTCGGCCCCAGGCGCGTGGTGGACACGCCGATCACCGAACACGGTTTCACCGGCATGGCGGTCGGCGCCGCGATGGCCGGCCTGCGCCCGATCGTCGAGTTCATGACCTTCAACTTCGCCATGCAGGCGATCGACCAGATCATCAACTCCGCCGCCAAGACCCTCTACATGTCCGGCGGCCAGATGGGCTGCCCCATCGTGTTCCGCGGCCCGAACGGTGCGGCCTCGCGCGTCGCCGCACAGCACAGCCAGGATTACGCGAGCTGGTATGCGCACTGCCCCGGCCTGAAAGTGGTCGCACCCTATTCGTCTGCCGATGCCAAAGGCCTGTTGCGCGCCGCCATACGCGACCCGAACCCGGTCGTGTTCCTGGAAAACGAAATCCTCTACGGCCAGACTTTCGACTGCCCGACCGCCGAGGATTTCCTCCTGCCCATCGGCCGGGCCAGGATCGAGCGTCCCGGCCAGCACGTCACCATCGTCGCCTACTCCATAATGGTGGGCGTGGCGCTGAAAGCCGCCGAGACGCTCGCCGCGCAGGGCGTGCAGGCAGAGGTGATAAACCTGCGCACGCTGCGTCCGCTCGACATCGGCACCGTCGTCGAAAGCGTCAAGCGCACCTCCCGCCTGGTCACCGTCGAGGAAGGCTGGCCCTATGCCGGCATCGGCTCGGAGATCGCCATGCAGGTCATCGAGCAGGCGTTCGACTGGCTGGACGCGCCGCCCGTCCGCGTCGCCGGCCTGGACGTTCCCCTGCCCTACGCGGCGAACCTGGAAAAACTGGCGCTGCCGCAACCGGGCTGGGTTGTTGACGCCGTGCGCAAGATCGTCTGAGGCCCGCCATGCCGACCAACATCCTGATGCCCGCGCTCTCGCCCACCATGACGGAAGGCACCCTCGCCCGCTGGCTGAAAAAGGAGGGCGACAGCATACGCGCCGGCGACGTCATCGCGGAAATCGAGACCGACAAAGCCACCATGGAGGTGGAGGCGACCGACGAAGGCGTGCTCGGCCGCATCCTCGTCGCCGGCGGCACCGCGAACGTGAAGGTCAACGACACGATCGCCATCCTAGATGACGAAGCCGGCGCCGCGCCTTTTCCGGC
>CAHJWU010000279.1 GCA_903643085.1 Rhodospirillales bacterium | reverse complement strand
CAAGGCCGAACTCGCCAAGCTCGGGCGCGACGACATCCTGGTGGTGGTCGGCGGCGTGATCCCGGCGGGAGACTTCCAGGCGCTCTACGACGCGGGCGCAGCGGCGATCTTCCCGCCTGGGACGGTGGTGGCCGAAGCCGCCGCCTTCTGCACGCGGCAGGGCAGGGTGGTCGTGCCCTTGAAGCTCCGGCCCGATGGCGATCCCTACACGCCGTACTTCCCCACCGCGTTCGATGCCACGTTCCGCTGCAAGTGAGCGAGCAGGGTTTCCTTGCCTAAATCTGCTGGCCTTACGCGCGATCGTGCAGAAGCAAGCAAGGCCTTCTTTTTTGAAGAAAAGAAGCAAAAAACTTTTCTCTCCTGGGTGCGCGTCGCGGAGACATGCGCTTCAACAGCTTTTCCTCGCATCCTGACCTACCCCGACAGCGGCAAGGCGATCTCCTCCAGGCTCTTCCCCTCGGCGTCGATCCCCAGCCAGACCTCCACGCCCGCCGCCACGAGCATGAGCACCGCCGCCCCCTCATATCCCCAGGCCACAGTGTAGACCCCCGCATCGATCAACCGCCCGAACAGCCAGGGCGCCCCCACCCCGCCCACCAGCGTGCCGAGCGCGTAGAACATCGCGATCGCCAGAGCCCGCGTCTCCAGCGGAAATATCTCGCTGGCCGTCAGATACGCCGCACTCGCCGCCGCACTCGCCACGAAGAACACGCCCACCCAGCAGGCCGTCTGCGTCCAGGCATCCAGTATGCCCGCATGGAACGCCCAGCCCGTCGCCGCCATCAATACGCCCGATACGCCGTACGTCCCGGCGATCATCCGCCGGCGCCCGACCGTGTCGAAGAAATGCCCCAGCAGCAGCGGCCCCATCAGGTTGCCCAGCGCCAGCGGCAGGATGTACGTGCCCACGTTCTGCGCCGGCACGTGATACGCCCGCGTCAGCACCAGCCCGTAGGTGAAGAAAACCGCGTTGAACAGGAAAGCCTGTGCCGCCATCAGCGTGAATGCCAACAGGCTGCGCCACTTGTAAGCCCCGAGCATCGCCTTGAAGATCAGCCCGAACCCGAACGATTTCTGCGGATGTATCGTCAGCCTGCCCGCCGCCGGCCCGAAATCGCCGCCACCGCTCGCGCGCACCCGCTGCTCCACCTCGGCCACCGTGCGCTCGGCCTCTCCGGCCCGCCCATGCGTCACCAGCCAGCGCGGGCTCTCCGGCACGAACCGCCGCAGGAACAGCACGCCGATGCCCAGCACGCCGCCGATCCCGAACCCCAGCCGCCACCCCAGCTCCGGCGACACCACCCCGCCGCCCAGCAACAGCAAGGACGCCGCCGCCCCGATCGCCGCCCCGCCCCAGTAACTGCCGTTGACGATCAGGTCGATCCGCCCGCGCAGCCGCGCCGGTATCAGCTCGTCGATCGCCGAGTTGATCGCCGCATACTCCCCGCCGATCCCCAGGCCCGTCACCACGCGGAACACCGCCAGGCTCCAGAAACTCCACGAGCACGCCGAGGCCAGCACCCCCGCCACGTACAACCCCAGCGTGATGTTGAACACCAGCCGCCGCCCGAACCGGTCCGTCAGCCAGCCGAAGAAGATCGCCCCCGCCACCGCGCCCGCCACGTAGGCCGAGGCCATGCTGCCGATGTCCTGCGGCGAGAGCCCCAGCGTCCTCTTGTCCTGCAGCATCGGCCCGATCGACCCCACGATCGTCACCTCAAGCCCGTCCAGCACCCAGGTGATCCCGAGCGCCACCACAATGAGCAGGTGGAACCGGCTCCAGGGCAGCCGGTCCATGCGCGCCGGAATGTCGGTCTCGATCGGCGTCATCGCCAGGCGGCACCGGCAAGGCAAAAAGCTCTTGCTTCGGCTGTCGCCGACCGCCGACGCGCACGCGTCATCGAGACGCGCCCGACAGCAGCAGAAATCTGGTTACTTTCAAAAAACGCCTGCCATGCTTGTTCATCGTCCCTCCGGGCAAGCCACAAACATCCCTGTTGCGCGCCGGTTGCAGCCATGCTCACGTGCCCGTTCGTTACACAGGCGCGCAAGCGTGAGCTCCTTCTGGTCCGCAACGGTCCAAACTTTCCTCGACACCCCGCCAGACACCATCACCGGCGCCCTGGCCGTGGCCCAGATACGCCACTTCCGCATCAACGAAACCCGGCAGCTGCGCGCCTGGGAGGCCAGCATCGCCATGCTGCGCGCCGGCCTGGCCGACCTTCCGGAAGCCCGCGCGTGGCAGGTCCTCCTGGAATACCCAATGCTGCGCCTGGGCCGCCGCCCGGACACCATCATCCTGACCGACCGCGCGATACTCGTCCTGGAGTTCAAGGCCGGCGCCACCCAGTTCACCCCGGCCGACCGCCGCCAGGTGGAGGACTACGCGATAGACCTGCACGACTTCCACGCCGCCTCCCGCCACCACCCCATCCTGCCCATCCTGGTCGCCGAGCACGCTCCCGCCGCCGACGCCCTGCTGCCGATGCCGATCGCCGGCGCCATGGTCTGCCTCGTCGGCGGCGGCCAGGAAATCCACCACGGCGAGGGCGGCCTGGCCGAATGGGGCAACGCCCTGCGCGCCAGCCCCGCCTTGTGGCGCGTACGCGCTGCCCCGGACATCCTCTCCGCCACGGACCCTCGCCAGCGCCTGGGCCGCCTGCCCGGCCTCGCCCCCCTGCCGGCCCTCCACCTTGACGTCTCCATACGCCAGATACGCAGCGCCGCCGCCGCCGGATGGGTCAACCACGTCCTCGCCGGCGAGGCGCCCCTCGCCGCCGCCCTGGCCCTGTCCGACGGCGCCATCCCCTTCCACCTGACCCGCAGCCTCGCCCATCTGCGCGCCTGGCTGCAGGCGAAGGCCCGTGGGCTGAGGCGCGCCGGCCTGCTGGCCAGCTCCGGCGCCAAACGCCTGCGCGCCGAAGGCCTGGGCGCCGAACTCCCCCACCAGGACCCAGCCGCCGTGGCCCATTGGTTCCTCGACCACTTCCCGGACATACGCGCCTCCAACGCCCTGGAGACCGTCGCCACGGAGTTCAGCTGCCAGGGCCTCGAACTCGATTACGCCGGCCTGTGCTGGGGCACTGACCTGATACGCGAACCCGACCGCATCCCCTGGCGCGTCCGCCAATTCCGCGGCACCGCCTGGCAGGTCCCGCGCGGCGAAGAAGCCATCGCCAACCAGATAAACACCTACCGCGTGCTCCTGACCCGCGCCCGCTACGAAACCGCCATCTTCGTCCCGCCCGGCCATCCCGCAGACCCCACCCGCAGCCCGGCCACCCTGGACAACATCGCAGCCTTCCTGACCACCTGCGGCGCGCGCGAACTCACGCCGCACGCCGCTGCAATCATACCGGAACCTGAAATGTTGTTGCTGTGACGGGCAAGGAAGCAAGCGTTTCTTTTTTGAAAAAAAGAAACAAAAAACTTTTGCTCCGCTGTCGCGCCGTGTTTCGGCCGCCGCCGACAGGGATCAAAAGTTTTTTGTTTCTTCTTTGCAAAAAAGAAATGCTTGCCTGCCTCCTCTTCCTCACCCCGGCCCGCGCCGAACCGCTGAAGTTCAGCACCTGGAACCTGAACTGGCTCACCACCCGGACCCACGCCGAAGCCGACCTCCCCCGGGACGTACACACGCGTAACCCCGAAGACTTCACCCGCCTGGCCGCCTACGCCCGCAAACTGAACCCTGACGTCATCGCCCTGCAGGAAGTGGACGGCCCCCAGGCAGTCCAGCGCCTGTTCGACCCCGCCGACTACACCATCCTCACCATAGCCGAGCCGGTCACCCAGCGCGTCGGCATCGCCGTGCGCCACGCCATCACCGTGACCCGCAACCCGGACGTCGCCGCCCTGGACGTGGAACCCGACGCCCCGCACAGACTGCGCGACGGCCTTGACGTGACCCTCACTCTGCCGGGCGGCCAGAAACTCCGCGTGCTCGTCGTCCACCTGAAAACCGGCTGCCAGACAGACGAGCTCGCCACCTCCACCCGGCCGCAATGCGCCTTGCTCGCCCGCCAGATACCCGTCCTGGCCGGCTGGATCGCCGCGCGCCGGCGGGAAGGCGCGGCCTTCCTGGTGATGGGCGATTTCAACCGTGTGCTGGACGAGCCCGAGGCGATGGGTGCGGC
>CAHJWU010000278.1 GCA_903643085.1 Rhodospirillales bacterium | reverse complement strand
CGCGAGACCAAGGCGCCCGCGCCCCGCGCGACCAAGCCGCCCGCGACCAAGGCGTGCGCGCCCCGCGCGACGGAGGTGCCGACGCTTTCGCGGCGCTTGACCTCGGGACGAACAACTGCCGGCTTCTTATCGGCACGCCGACCAGCGACGGCTTCCGCGTGGTCGACAGCTTCTCGCGCATCGTGCGTCTGGGCGAGGGCCTGCAGAACTCCAACATGCTGAACGACGCTGCCATGGACCGCACGATCGCGGCGCTGCACGCCTGCGCGGCACGGCTCTCCCGCAGGCCGGTGCGTGGCCTGCGGGCGATCGCCACCGAAGCCTGCCGGCGCGCCGGCAACGGCCGTGTCTTCCTCGACCGTGTTCGCGACGAGACGGGGCTGGCGCTGACGGTGATCTCCACGCGCGAGGAGGCCGAGCTGGCGCTGGAGAGTTGCGCGCCGTTGCTGCGCGGGCCCGGCCGGCGGGCGCTGCTGTTCGACATAGGCGGTGGATCGACCGAGCTGGCCTGGGTGAGGCTGCAGGCCGGACGCTCCCCGGAGCTGATCGGCTATGACAGCCTGCCGGTGGGCGTGGTCACCCTGGCAGAGCGTTTCGGCCATCACGGCTTCGAGCAGGCGGGCTACGCCGCGATGGTGGATGACGTCGCGGACCGCCTGGCGTCGTTCGAACGCATACACTGCATCGGTCACGAGATCAGGTTGGGCGGGGTGCGCCTGCTCGGCACGAGCGGCACGGTGACCACGCTGGCCGGCGTGGCTCTCGGCCTGCCGCGCTATCGCCGCCCGATGATAGATGGCGTCCAGCTCAGCGCCGCCGCCGCCGACAGCGCGCTCGCCCTGCTGCGTGGGCTGGGCCGGGAAGGCCTGGACGCACATCCGTGCGTGGGGCCGGACCGGTCGGAGTTCGTGCTGCCCGGTTGCGCGATCTTCGAGGCGATACGGGCCGTCTGGCCGGCGGACGGCGTGATCGTGGCCGACCGGGGCCTGCGCGAGGGCATGCTGCTCCGGATGATCCGGCAGGCGCCGCGCAAGGGGCGCGCGCCTGCGGCGGAGGCGCTTGCGGCGAGAGTGCTTTCGCAGTCGGCCCGGGCGGCGGGGTTGAGCGACGGGCGGGTTTGAGGCAAGCAAAATCCTTGCTCTGTCGCCGGCGCGGCGCGGCTTGGTGTCACCGATGCGGGTCTCGCAGGTGTAGCCCGCACCCCGGGGCAGGCGGGGAGGCGAAATTTTTGGTCCTTCTTGCAAAAGACGGGACCGCTTGCCGGCTTGCCGGCCTATAATCCGCCCATGGCAGAGAAGAAGGGCGGCAGCTCCACAAACAACGCGCGCGGCCTGGCCGTCACGCTGCGCACCTCCCGCGGACGCAGCCCCGCGCAGCAGCGCTGGCTCGCGCGCCAGCTCAACGATCCCTACGTGGCCGCCGCCCGCGCCCAGGGCCTGCGATCCCGCGCCGCCTTCAAGCTTATCGAGCTGGATGACCGCTTCAAGCTGATCACCCGCGGCTGCCGCGTGCTAGACCTGGGGGCGGCGCCCGGCGGCTGGACGCAGATCGCGCTGCAACGCGGCGCCGGCCAGGTGGTCGGCATGGACCTGCTGCCGATCGAGCCGATCGCCGGCGCCACGCTGATCCAGGGTGATTTCGACGACCCGGACATGCCGGCGCGGCTGCAGGCGCTGATGGGCGGCCCGGCACACCTGGTGCTGTCAGACATGGCGCCGAACACCACGGGACATGCGGCCACCGACCACATACGCATCATGGGCCTGGCCGAGCTGGCGCTGCACTTCGCCGCCGCCGTGCTGGCGCCTGGCGGGGCGTTTGTGGCCAAGGTGTTTCAGGGCGGGTCCGAGCGGGACATGCTGGTGCCGATGAAGAAGCAATTCGCGACGGTCAAGCACGCGAAGCCGCCGTCCAGCCGCAAGGAGAGCAGCGAACTCTACGTGGTGGCGCAGGGGTTCAAGACCCAGGCTGCCTCGTAGCTGGCCTGAAGGCGTGGCGTGGATGCGCCAGAGCGGGCCGGCAAGACCTGCGTGCGCCTCGGCGCCCTGCCTACCTGCCCCGACGCACCGTGTAATCCGCCACGTCGGCCAGCCGTCGCCGCACCGCGCCGTCTGGAAAAATCCCCAGAGCCGCCTTGGCCCGTTCGGTGAAACCCGCGGCGCGCGCCAGTGTCGCCTCGATGGCGCCGGTCTGTTCCATCAGCGCCAGCGCGTGGTCCAGGTCGGCGTCGGTCTGCTCGCTTGCCTCTATGGTGCGGCGCCAGAAGATGCGGTCCGCCTCGCTGCCGGCCTTGTAGGCGGCCAGCACCGGGCCGGTGATCTTGCCCTCGCGGAAATCGTCGCCCACGGTCTTGCCGAGCTTGGCCTGGTCGGCGGCGTAGTCCAGCGCGTCGTCCACCAGCTGGAACGCCGTGCCAAGATAAAGCCCGTAATCGGCCAGCGCCTGCTCCTCCGCCTCGCCGCGGCCGGCGACGACGGCGCCGATCTGGCAGGCGGCGGCGAACAGGGCCGCGGTCTTGCCCTGGATCACGTCGAGGTAGCGCTCGTCCTTGGTCGAGAGGTCGTTCTGGGTAACGAGCTGCAGCACCTCGCCCTCGGCTATGGTGGCGGCGGCGTTGGAGAGGATGCGCAGCACGTGCAGGCTGCCATCTGCCGTCATCAGCTGAAAGGAGCGGGAGAACAGGAAGTCGCCCACCAGCACGGAAGCCTTGTTGCCGAAAATGGCGTTTGCGGTGGCCAGGCCGCGGCGCAGGCGGCTCTCGTCGACCACGTCGTCGTGCAGAAGGGTGGCGGTGTGTATGAACTCCACGCAGGCGGCGAGTGCGACGTGTCGCTGGCCGCGCGCCTCACCATCGCCGGGATAGCCGCAGAGCCGGGCGCACGCCAGGGTGAGCAACGGACGCAGCCGTTTGCCGCCCGCCGCCACAAGATGGGCCGCAAGCTGCGGGATCAGCTCCACCTGGCTCTGCATGTTGGCGACGATGACGCGGTTGCAGGCCGCAAGGTCCTCGCGAACCAGGTCCGCCAGCGCCGTCAGCGCATCCTCGACCGATCCTGGAGCGGGCGTGAGGCTTGCCCCGGGACTTCGGTCCGCAGGCTCCGGCAGGCTGACAGCGAGGCCCAAACACTTCTCCCGACGATTGGCTCCAGTTGGATCCGCCGGGTGCGTGCCGGACTGCACCAACGCAATCGCTGCTGTCGTCCGTCGCGTGGCCGGTTGCCGCGCCTGGTGCCTCTCCACCATATCGGGGGCCGCAAATCGGGGTCAAGGCAAGCGCTTCGCCTGCGGCGGCTCGGCTTCGGGGGCGCGCCCGTGCGGGAGTTGGACGAGCAGAGCAGGCAACGCCGTGTTCGAGAAACACGAGCGGAAGACGTCCGTCCGCGCTGTCACGGAACGTTGCGCGAGCTTGTGTCCGCTGCGCGTGCCCGACAGGGACAGAGATTTCGCGCGCGGACGAAGCGGGCCACCGCGCTTCTGCAGCCACTCGGTTGGCAAAAGCGTCCGAGCACAGGTTAGATAGTTCCTTCAACGAAAACGGCAGCGCGCGTCCTCTGCAACTGATCCGTGTATCAAGTGACACATAGCAAGCAAGCAGTCTTTTTTTGAAAAAAAGGACCAAAAAACTTTTGCTTCCCGCATCTGCGGCGTTCGGCTGCCTCCGGATGCACCGAAGCGGCTGAACCAGCGAAGGGATCAAAGGTTTTTTGCTTTTTTTCAAAAAAGAAGGCCTTTCTTGCTTGCCCAAGCAGGTGGTGGCCAACACGCGAGAGGACAAATCCCGGATGCACGTGGTCCTGGTCACCAACGACCTCGTCCGGCTTAGCTTCCTGATCTGCCTCCTGCGCGACGCCGGTGTGGAGGCGCTGGTGCTCGACCACCAGGTCAGCACGTTGGAGGGAGCATAGGCGCCATTCCACGCCGCCTCGTGGTGGCCAGCGCAGACCGCGTGCAGGCCATGCGTGTTCTGCGGGAGGCAGGCGAGGCGTGAACGCCGCTGCCGGTTCTGCGGCTTCGGGGACCCTCCTGTCCGGCCGCGTCGTGTATCGGCAACTCGAGGAGGGGTATCGGACCGGAATGGAGCCGGTGCTGCTGGCGGCGGCGGTCCCCGCCAGGGCCGGCGAGCGGGTGGTGGA
>CAHJWU010000277.1 GCA_903643085.1 Rhodospirillales bacterium | reverse complement strand
GGCCGCCGCCCCGCCGCGTCTGCTCGAGACCGGACCGAGCCCGCTTGCCCGCCTGGCAAGCCTCTACCCGTCCGCGCCGATCCAGGTGGATGACGCCGCCTGGCTCGCGCGCCTGCGGCAGGAGTTTCCCGGCCGGCTGTCGCTGGTGGCCCGGGCGTTCGACGACGACCTGGAAGCCGATGCCGAGGCACTGTCCGCTCCCGGCGTGGCGCTGCCCGGCGGCCTGTCCGCCACCATCACGCCCACGCCGGCGCTGACCGCGATCGACGTGGACGGCGGCGCCAGCACAGGCGCCCGCGGCCAGAAATCCACGGTGCAGTTCGCCGCCAACCGTGCGGCGCTGCCCGCTCTGATACGCCAGATCAGGCTGCGCAACCTGTCGGGCGCCATCCTGCTGGACCTCGCCGGCGTGCCCACGCGGCGGCGGCAGGCGCTGGGGCCGGACATCGCCGCCTGTCTGGCGCGCGATCCGGCCCGCCCGCGCCTGGCCGGCTTCACCCAGCTCGGCTTTGCCGAGATATCGCGCCCCCGCCTGGCGGCACCCCTGCACGAGCTGCTCTCCGGTCCCCACGCGACCGGCCTTGCCGCGTTGCGCCTGCTGGCGTCCGAACCCGCCAGACGCGCCGCCCTGCGCACGACGCCGGCGGTCGTGGCGGCCCTGCAAGCCGATCCGCAGGCGCTGGCGGACCTTGCACGGCGCATCACCTATCCCCTGATCCTGCGCTCGGACCCCGCACTCTCGCCGCGAACATGGGTCATCGAGGATGCGAATTGAGCCAGACCTGCCCGATCTGCCAAAAGCCTTCGGCGCCGGAGACGCGTCCGTTCTGCTCGCCGCGCTGCGCGGAGGTCGATCTGGGGCGGTGGCTGTCCGCACGCTACGTGGTGCCCGGGCAGGACGGGGAGGCGCTGGCGGACAAGGGGATCGACAGCTAGGCGGGCGGTCGTTTTGCAGAAAACGACCACGGACGAGCAGGACCTCGCATGCGCGGCGTCCCTGTGTTGCCGGAGGAGACAAGGCGGCCGAACCTGCGCCGGTTCGCGTAGGCAGAGCGTCCTCGCTTACCCCGGCCGCAGCCCACCAGGCTGGTGTTTTTTCGCCGACCTTCCTTGATCAGCCAGTCGCGCTGGGTTAAGCCTCGCTCCCCGGCGGCGCCCAGGTAGCTCAGTTGGTAGAGCATGCGACTGAAAATCGCAGTGTCGGTGGTTCAATTCCACTCCTGGGCACCATCGCCGCTCATCGGGGCGGGAGGCGCGCCCGACTGCAGCCGGCCGAGGCGGACGGACGGCCGGGCGCCCGGTGATCACGTCAGTGCAGGTTGCCGGCGCGATCGCGCCGACGGGCATCGCGGCACGATACCAGCGCTGCCCGGACATGGAATGCCGCCAGCTCACCGGCGGCACCATGACCGGATCGTGTTTCATGCAGGCTGACACGGCCGTCATCCTGTTCGCCGGTCGCGCGAATGCGGCAAAGCAGGTCAGGTTAGCAGGTGTTGTTTGCACTCCTCGCAAAAACCCGGCGAACCGGCTGTGGCAGTTCGTCGGGCAGGAAGGCAGTCGTTTTCTGAACAAAGTCGCCGGGACTGTTGCTCCTGCCGGCGCGCAGCGCGCAGGCGCACGCTTCGACGTTGCGCGACAGCGCACTAAGTATTCGCGAGAAGAAGACTTTGCTTTCCTCTCACTTACATCGAGACGCTAAAGTCTGATGATGCGGGCTGACAGGCATCGCACACCTTACGCCTTGCAGCTCTGCCTGAGGCAACTCCCCGCGCCTTCGCCCCGTTAACCTGTCTTACCAGCCGACTTCGGAGAGAAAACGTGAAACGCATCCTACTTGCCACCGCAGGCACCTTCCTGTCAGTGAGCCTTGCTTTTGCGCAGACCATGTCAGCACCTGCCAGCAATAATCCGGGCGCTCCGGCCACGAGCATGGGTGCGCCACCAAGCGCCAACCCGATGGGCGCCGCGCATGACGGCGGCAAGCCCGCCGCGTCAGGAGACACCAACCAGGCGGTCGCCACCACAGGCGCCAATGCGGACCAGCCGGCGAAAGGCGCCAACAGCTTCACCAAGCGGCAGGCAGCCGGCCGCATCGCCAAGAAGGGCTACAGCCACGTCACCGGTCTGACGAAAGACGGCGACGGCGTGTGGCGCGGCACCGGCATGAAAGGCGGCCAGTCCGTCCAGGTGTGGCTCGACTACAAGGGCAATGTCGGCCAGCAATCCTGACTTCAATAATAAGGACGCCAAGTTCATGACCATGCGCACACTCACACGCCTGTTCGACAACCATGACGACGCGGTGGCCACCGTGCACGCGCTCGAGGCCGCAGGCTTCGGGCACGAGCACGTCAGCGTCGTCGCCAACAACGCAGACACGCGCTACAACACCACCAATGCAGCCGGTACGGGCGACACCGGCGCCACCGGCACGGGCGCCACTGCCGGGACGATTTTCGGCGGCGGCCTGGGTCTTCTCGCAGGCATCGGGTCCCTGGCCATTCCTGGCGTGGGTCCGGTGGTTGCGGCCGGCTGGCTCGTCGCGACTCTGACAGGCGCCGGCGTGGGCGCTGCGATCGGCGGCGGTGCCGGCGGCATGGTTGGCGCGTTGACGCATGCCGGCGTGTCCGAGGCGGACGCGCATGTATATGCCGAAGGTGTACGCCGCGGCGGCTCGCTGGTGACGGTGCAGGCGGACGAGGGGCGCATCCCCGAGGCCGAGAGCATCCTGAACAACAGGAGTTTCGTCGATCCGGCCGCCCGTCGCGCGGAGTACACGGCGTCGGGATGGCAGCGCTTCGACGACAAGGCGCCGCTCCCGGAGAGTACGGTCACCACGCCCAGGACCGGCATTTAAAAACCCAGACGTTCTGCGCGCAAGGAAGCAAAACTTTTGTCGCCACGCATCCGGCAGCAGCCACGTGCAAGGCAGTGATGTGGCGACAAAAGTTTGTGGCTTTGTACATTTTTAGCCGGAGGCCTGACAGGGTCTGAACGGTCGATGTAGATCAAATTTGAGCGTGGCGAACAGAATGCGCTGGAACCGGAAGCGTGGATTCCTGTCTCCCAAAGTCGTCCGAAACAAATAAAGCAGCGTCCAAAACAGGCGGCCTCCCGGTGTTTCCGCCCAACGGGAAGCACCGTAGTTCGCGCAGGGATCAAAAATTTTTTGCTTCTTTTTTGCAAAAAAGAAGGCCTTCCTTACTGCGCACCAGCAAAGTAACTATACCGCCGTCCGGCCGCAATTACATGCGCCGTATCACCCCCAGCATCACAGCCACCGGATCAGCCGTCTCAGCGCGCGCAACGGTCGCGGTCTGGTCCGTCAGCATTCGCGGCAGACGGGATGTGAGTATTTTCCAGCCCGCGGCTCGCATGTCGTCGCAGAGCATCTCGCCCGCAGCTTTTGCCATGGCGTATTCCAGCATGTCTGCCGGGCGCTGTTCCACCGCGACGGACGAGGGATAAAAGACCGCTCCGGGCCTGGGTTGCAAAGCGTGGCAGCACTCGTGAAACGCATCGACATAGACATGGGCGAAGGTGTGAAAGACGTTGCTGGCGAAGTGCGCCGGCTTCTGCGGGAAGATGTGCGGTGTCGCGAAGTAGTAGAGTTGCGTGATCGGGCCGGCTTCGGCCAGTTGCGGCCCGGCCGGCATGAACGCATCGTAGGCGAGCCTGACGCAGGTCTGCGGCGTGCGGGCGGCGTTGATCAGGCCGCGCACCTGTTCGGCCTCGTCGCGGCCGCGTGCGTAGGTGATGGTCACGCTGGCGCCGCCTGAAGCCAGCAGCATGGCGGTCAGCGCCCCGAGTCCGCGCGAGCCGCCGGCGACCAGCGCGCGTGTGCCTGCGAACTCTCTTGGGCTGACATGTCGCGCGAGTTCGGCCATGGCGGGCGGTGCCACAGGCGGGTGACGGACAAAGGCGGACACCCGGCCGGCCAGCCCGTCGCCGTGCACGGCCAGGTCCACCAGCCGGAACCGCTCGTCGGTCCTGATGACGTCGTACCCTATCCCGTCCCGGCTGTCCGTCGGATCGGTGAGATCGAGCGTGAGGCCGGCGTAGATCGAGTGCAGGCCCGGGCAGACCATTCCCACCAGGCGCGAGGTCTGCCCCAGCCCGGACAGAAGGCGCGGCC